>JAUWSG010000173.1 GCA_030610155.1 Gammaproteobacteria bacterium | reverse complement strand
TAAGCGATCAGTTAATAGGACCGAGGGTCGGCAATTGCACACTTATTTTTTTCCGGCTACCCGTAAACGTTCAGTGTGCATTTGCCGCTTTTTTTTTGCCTTTTGATCAATCAGGAAACAGCAGAGCATATCTTATGGGAAATAAAACACCGCTTTATCAGCAACATGTTGAAATGCATGCAAAAATAGTGGACTTTGGAGGTTGGGAGATGCCCATAAATTATGGCTCCCAAATCCAGGAGCACCACCAGGTTCGTACAGACGCCGGTATGTTTGATGTCTCACATATGACGGTTGTCGATCTGCAAGGTGACAAAGTACGTGATTTTCTACACTACCTGTTAGCAAATAATGTTGATCGCCTGAAAACAACGGGCAAAGCGCTATACACCTGTATGCTAAATGAACAGGCCGGCATTATCGACGATTTGATCGTGTATTTTATGCGTGAAGACTGGTTTCGCCTGGTGGTCAACGCGGCGACGCATGACAAGGACCTCGCCTGGATTAACAAATATGCCGGGGATTTCGCTGTCCAGGTGACGGAAAGAACAGACCTGGCAATGATTGCGGTCCAGGGCCCTGCCGCCCGCGACAAGGTACACCAACTCCTGCCGGATGTACCGGACCAGTTAAAAGACATGGCACCGTTTAACGCCATCGAGTTAAAGAATTATTTTATTGCCCGCACCGGCTATACCGGAGAAGACGGCTATGAAATTATGCTCGACAACAGTCAAGCTGCCGCATTCTGGGATAAACTTTACCAACTGGGTGTTAAACCCATCGGATTAGGTGCCAGAGACACCCTGAGACTGGAAGCAGGCATGAACCTCTATGGTCAGGACATGACAGAGTCAACCACACCACTGGAATCCGGCCTGGGCTGGACCATCGGCTGGGAACCTGCTGAACGTGACTTTATCGGCCGCAAAGCACTGCAAACACAGCGTGAACAGAAAGATCACAAACTATTCGTTGCACTTGTTCTTGAAGGTAAAGGTATATTAAGGCACGATCAAAAAGTCTATAAAGACAACGAAGAAATCGGCACAATCACAAGCGGCAGTTATTCGCCGACGTTGGAGCAGTCCATTGCACTGGCCCGGGTTTCTCCGGTAGCAGACAAGACTTGCATGGTGGAAATACGCGGGAAACAAATCCCTGCTAAAATAGTAAAACCACCCTTTGTCCGTAATGGTAAATCCTGCTTGTCCTAACTATTTATTAACGTGAAACAACACATAAACATCCGAGGAAAATAAAATGAGTGAAATTCTAGGGGATTTAAAATACACAAAAACCCACGAATGGATACAAATAATGGATGATGGAACAATCACTGTTGGCATTTCTGACCATGCCCAGGACTTGCTAGGTGATATGGTGTTCATCGAACTGCCTGAACTTGATACCAGTTACAAGGCAGGTGACGATTGTGCCGTTGTCGAGTCAGTCAAGGCTGCCTCAGATATTTATAGTCCGATTAGCGGTGAAGTCATTGCAGTTAATGAGTCACTCACCGATACACCCGAGCTGGTTAACAAAGAACCTTATGGCGACGGATGGATTTTCAAAATGCAACCAGAAGAACGGGGTGAAATCGAAAACCTGATGAGCGCCAGTGAATACGAAGAATACGCCGAATCCGAAGAGCACTAACAGAACACTAAAAACAAAAGCGCCATTGCTCTGCATATGGCGCTTTTTCTATTAACCAGTAACTCGTAATCGATTTACTGAATCACACGTAAAAGTAAAAATCATGCCGTTTATCCCACACACCGATGAAGAAATAAAAAGTATGCTCGCCAGTATCAACGTGAGCAGTATTGATGATTTGTTTGATGAAATACCCGCATCATTACGCAATGAAAACCTTGACCAAATCCCGTCAGGCCTGAACGAAATGGACATCACTCGGCTGATGTCCGGATTTGCCAGACAGGACGGCGTACCACTTTGTTTTATAGGTGCCGGCGCATATGATCATCACATTCCTGCCGCAGTCTGGGAAATTACTACACGGGGGGAATTTTACTCTGCCTATACACCTTACCAGGCAGAAGCCAGCCAGGGCACCTTACAGTTGCTTTATGAATTTCAAACGATGATAACCCGGCTTACTGCTATGGATGTTGCAAACGCCTCCCTTTACGATGGCGCATCCGGTCTGGCTGAAGCAGTATTGATGGCGATACGCGCAAATCGAAAATCAAAATCCAAACGTATCCTGATTCCCCGCACGGTCCATCCTGTTTACCGCAAAGTGGTCCACACTATTGTAAAAAATCAGGGCATCGTACTGGAAGAACTGGACTTTGATCTCGAAGGTGGACACATCAACCCGGAGTCCCTACCCAATGAACCCGGCGATATCGCTGCGCTAATTATTCCGCAACCGAATTTTTTTGGCGTACTCGAGGAAGTAGATGCACTTACCAATTGGGCGCACGACAATGGCATGCTGGTAATAGGTGTTGTCAATCCAACTGCATTGGCCCTGCTAACACCACCTGGCGAGTGGGGCGAACAGGGCGCCGACATTGTTTGCGGAGAAGGCCAGCCACTCGGCGCGCCGCTGGCATCGGGCGGACCCTATTTTGGTTTTATGTGTTGCAAACAGGCACTGGTCAGACAAATGCCAGGACGCATTATTGGCCGCACAGTAGACACCGATGGCAAACAAGGTTTCACACTGACATTACAAGCCCGGGAACAACATATACGCCGCTCCAAAGCGACATCCAATATTTGCACCAACCAGGGCTTACTGGTGACTGCTGCCACTATTTATATGTCAATACTTGGCAGCAAAGGCCTGGAAGAAACCGCCAGAATGTGCCATCAAAACACACAGGCATTAATAAGCACATTCTCTTCAATTAACGGCGTTAAAAAATTGTTTAACCGTCCATTATTCCATGAAGCGGTGTTTCAATTCGAGGCGCCGGCAAAAGAGACCTTAAAAGAGCTTGCCAGCAAAAACATTGCCGGCGGTTTCGCACTGGAAGATGACTATCCTGAACTGGGGAATACTTTACTTGTCTGCGCAACTGAATTGCGCAATCAGACAGACATAGATGAATACCAACACGTGCTTGCCTATATTCTTGCGGAAGCCGCTAAAAGGAAATAACACATGGCCAGCATTACATTAAGTGGAAACCCTGTTACGACCAATGGAGAATTACCCTCTGTCGGCAGCAAGGCACCTGATTTCAGTCTGGTCGACAACAAACTAAACGATGTCAACCTGAAAACGTATGCCGGGAAAAAGAAAATACTCAACATTGCCGTCAGTCTCGACACGTTGATTTGTGAAAAATCGGCAAAGAAATTTAATGAATATGCGGCCAGCCATGATGACACCGTAATGCTTGTTATCTCTGCTGACTTACCCGCAACACAGGCACGTTTTTGTAAAATGGTTAAACTTTCCAATATTACAACTTTGTCGATGATGCGTTCACGCAAATTCGCAAAAGATTATGGTGTATTACTCACTGACGGCCCGCTTGCAGGCGTCACCGCACGTGCCATCGTCGTATTGAATGAAGATGACAAAGTGATCTATACACAACTGGTGCCCGAGATTGCACAAGAACCCGACTACGCGTCAGCACTACAAGCACTTTAACCAACACCGAGAAGTACACACATGCTTATATTTGAACATTCAAAACCAGGGCGCACTAACAAGGCGCAATCAAACAAAACCGGCCCCATACCTGATTCTATACCCGAAAAGTTTCTGCGTAAGCGTCCGGCTGCTTTACCTGACGTATCTGAACTTCAGGCAGTACGTCATTACACTCGCTTATCACAGAAAAATTTTTCCATTGATACGCATTTTTACCCGCTTGGGTCTTGCACGATGAAATATAACCCGCGGGCATGCAACACACTCGCAATGCGGCCCGAGTTTCTCAAACGCCACCCAAGCAGTGATGAGTCTCTAGGCCAGGGCTTTCTTACATGTATGTTCGAACTACAGGAAATGTTAAAAGACGCGACGGGAATGAGCCGCGTCTCACTCGCGCCCATGGCAGGCGCACAAGGTGAGTTTACCGGCATCGCGATGATCCGGGCTTATCATGATGCACGTAATGACCAGGCCCGCACCGAGATCCTGGTTCCGGATGCTGCACATGGCACCAACCCGGCAACGGCAGTCATGTGTGGATACAAGGTGCGCGAGATCGCCACCAAAAGTGATGGCGATATTGATCTCGAAATATTAAAAGAATCACTGGGCCCGCAAACCGCAGGCATCATGCTGACCAACCCTTCCACTCTGGGTGTCTTCGACCGGAACATTGAACAGGTTTCAAAAATGGTCCACGATGCGGGCGGCCTCTTATATTATGATGGCGCCAACCTCAATGCTATTTTGGGCAAAGTAAAACCCGGCGACATGGGTTTTGATGTTATTCATATGAATTTGCACAAAACATTCTCTACTCCACATGGTGGTGGTGGACCTGGCGCAGGCCCGGTCGGTGTCAGCGAAAGATTGATACCCTTTCTACCTGTTCCGCTGATTGCTCAAAAGGGAGACCAGTACCAGTTATTAACAGAAGAGGACTGCCCGCAATCCATCGGACGCCTTTCAACATTTATGGGCAATGCTGGCGTTTTGTTAAGGGCCTATATTTATGCCCGCATGCTCGGTCGTGAAGGTATGAAACGAGTCGGTGAATTCGCGACACTCAATGCCAACTACATGATGGCCAGGCTAAAAGAAAAAGGATTTACTATTGCACTACCAGAGCGCAGAGCAACCCATGAATTTATTGTCACCATGAAAAACGAGACAAAAGACCTGGGTGTCAATGCGATGGATTTTGCCAAGCGCTTACTGGATTATGATTTTCATGCGCCCACAACCTACTTCCCATTGATCGTACCCGAATGTTTATTAATCGAGCCGACCGAAACAGAAAGCAAGGAAATACTTGACCAATTTATTGAGACAATGAGCCTGATTCGAACCGAAGCACAGGAAAACCCTGAAATCGTAAAAAATGCACCTCATACCTTACCGGTCAAACGTCTTGATGATGTCAAAGCCGCAAGAGAACTGGATCTTGTTTTCACTCCTGGCGTACAATAAGAGGCACTACCGAATCAGAAAATGGCTGATCAAGACGCAAAAGGAATAAAACGTATTATCAATGCCGCTGGTTACTCCTTTTGCGGACTAAAAGCAGCATTTAAAAATGAGGCTGCGTTCAGACAGGAAGTGATCCTTGTTGTCATACTGATGCCAATTGGTTACTGGCTAGGCGAAAATACAACAGAAAAAGCGATACTCATCGCCGCCTTGCTGCTGGTATTAATTGTGGAACTAATCAATTCTGCAATTGAAAGCACAATCGACCGCATCAGCAAGGAACACCACGAACTTTCAGCTCGCGCCAAAGACATTGCGTCGGCTGCTGTATTTCTTTCCCTGATTAACGTTGCTATAGTCTGGGGATTATTACTAACACACTAGGAACCTTTATATGTCAGCACTCATTTGCGGGTCGTATGCTTACGACAATATCATGGTCTTCCATGACAAGTTTAAAAATCACATCCTGCCTGACAAGGTCCATATGTTAAATGTCTCTTTCCTGGTGCCCACGATGCGCAAGGAATTTGGCGGCTGTGCCGGCAATATAGCCTATAACTTAAAGCTCCTGAATGAAGACCCGATTCCGATGGCCACTGTCGGCACTGACTTTGGCGCTTACGCTGAATGGCTGGTCAAATGCAATATCAATCCCTACCATATCAAGCAGATTGAAGGCACGTATACCGGGCAGGCCTTTATTACGACCGACATGGATGACAACCAGATCACCGCCTTTCATCCTGGCGCAATGAATATGTCCCATGAAAATGAGGTCTCTGATGCCGCCGGCGTCACTATCGGCATCGTATCACCCGATGGCCGTGATGGCATGATTCAACATGCTGCACAATTTGCAGAAGCTGACATCCCTTTTATTTTCGACCCGGGCCAGGGCATGCCGATGTTCGATGAAAAAGATTTGCTCACCTTTATTGAGCAGGCCACCTGGATCACGCTCAATGATTATGAAGCAGAGTTATTACAAGATCGTACGGGGCTGTCACCACATGAAATCGCCGAACGTGTAGAGGCATTAATCATCACCCTTGGCGGCCAGGGGTCGCACATATATACCAATAAAAACCGCCTTGATATTCCACCGGTCGCCACCAAAACAATCAGTGATCCAACCGGATGTGGTGATGCATATCGAGCGGGATTGTTATATGGCTTGCTCAATGAAATGGACTGGGAAACAACGGGGCGCATTGCTTCATTAATGGGGGCCATCAAG
>JAUWSG010000151.1 GCA_030610155.1 Gammaproteobacteria bacterium | reverse complement strand
TCGTTATCAGCCAGGTTGAGTTCGACCAGCCGTTTAAGGTGGGTGATGCTGTCAATGTCGATGTTTTCACATTTAAAGCCGATACGGCCATCTTCAATATGAGCGACTTTAGTTTGCATGCCAATATGTATGTCGCTGCCGCTTAGATGTGTTTCAACCGTGAAGTGATCCCCTACACGGGCAGAAAAGCCGGCGGGTTTTTCTGTGAGCATGCCCTTGAGAGATATGTCTATTAGTTGGGTTTCCTGGACACCGTTATCGTTAACGATATAGGTCGTTGAATCAAAGGCGATCCGTTGAAATAGACGCTTTTCATTAATGTCATTCATGCTTACATGATCCATTAGTCATTTTTAATTGTTGTTTTAATGATCATTTTAGCCAATATGGATTGCTTAAGCCAGTGCATCTCTGCTTAAGTGCGGGTGATAATCAATAATTAGTGGGGGGTGGTGGAGGGTCAGGCTAGCAGCTTTTCCAGCATACTCTGGTAGATTTTGGATAATGTATCCAGGTCTTCAACTTTAACGCATTCATCTATTTTATGAATGGTCTCATTTAATGGTCCCAGTTCAACGACTTGAGTGCCTGTTGGGGCAATAAAGCGCCCATCAGACGTGCCGCCTGCGGTGGAAATGTCGGTATTAATGCCGGTTATTTCAGTGATCGCGGCACAGGTTGCCTCGAGCAGTTCGCCTTCAGGTGTCAAAAAGGGTTTGCCGGACAATGTCCAGTCACACACATAATCAAGCTTGTCTTGCTGAAGTATGCTTTCCACTTTCTGTTGTAATTGCTCTGCTGTGACCTCGGTTGAATAACGAAAATTAAACAACAATTCCATTTTGCCCGGGATGACATTGGTTGCCCCGGTACCGGACTGGATGTTGGATATTTGAAATGAAGTCGGTGGAAAAAATTCATTTCCCTTGTCCCATTCGATCTGCGCCAGTTTATTTAATGCGGGCAAAGCGCTATGGATAGGGTTGTTCGCCAGATGCGGGTAGGCGATATGGCCCTGTATGCCATTGATAACGAGTTTGGCATTTAATGATCCTCTGCGACCGTTCTTTACGGTATCACCGAGTGTAGTAACACTGGAGGGCTCGCCTACCAGGCACCAGTCAATTTTCTCGCCACGATTTTGCAAGTGTTCAATCACCTTTACAGTGCCGTTAATGCTTGGGCCTTCTTCATCACTGGTGATCAGGAATGCAATTGAACCTTTATGGTCAGGATGTGCTTCGATGAAACGCTCACAGGCGGTCACCATCGCTGCCAGAGAACCTTTCATATCGGCAGTGCCACGTCCATAAAGCGTGTCGCCACGAATTTCAGCTTTGAACGGGTCTGATTGCCATTTATCGACAGGGCCGGTCGGCACGACATCAGTATGGCCGGCAAATGCGAGGACCGGGCCTGCCGTCCCACGGCGTGCCCAGAAATTTTTAACATCCTCGAAGGGCAGGTGTTCTATGTTAAAACCAATTTTTTCCAGTCTTGAACACATTAACGCCTGGCAACCGGCATCCTCGGGTGTCACCGATACGCGGTTTATCAAATCAATGGCTAGTTCCAGTGTGGGTGTCATAGGTCAGCAAATTCCAGTTTATTCAATATCTCTAAGCAATTCATTAAGGCCAACTTTACCACGCGTTTTATCATCGACCTGTTTAACGATGACCGCACAGTACAGACTGTATTTGCCGTCTTTTGATGGCAGGTTACCTGAGACGACAACCGAGCCGGCCGGAATACGACCGTAGGTGACTTCATCTGTCATGCGGTTATAGATACGTGTGCTTTGTCCAATATAAACGCCCATAGAGATAACAGACCCTTCTTCGACAATGACGCCTTCAACGACTTCTGAGCGGGCGCCAATAAAACAATTGTCTTCAATGATCGTCGGGCTGGCCTGCACCGGTTCCAATACACCGCCGATACCCACACCACCGGATAAATGAACGTTCTTTCCTATTTGTGCGCAAGAACCCACGGTGGCCCAGGTGTCGACCATGGTACCGCTATCAACATAAGCGCCAATGTTGACATAAGAAGGCATGAGTACAACGTTGGGTGCAAGATAAACACCTTTGCGTACCGTTGCCGGCGGTACAATACGTACCCCGTCTTTACGAAATTCACGATAGCTATAATCTGCATATTTAGGCTGAACTTTGTCGTAATAGTTGGTAAAGCCGCCTTTCATGAAAGTGTTGTCCTCAATACGAAATGACAGTAGCACCGCTTTTTTTAACCATTCGTTAACGACCCAGTCACCGTCTTTTTTTTCTGCGACACGCATTTTTCCGGAGTCGAGCAACTCTATGGCTTCTGTTACCGCTTCTTTGACATGCGTTTCTACACTGCGTGGTGTAATTTCCGCCCGTTGCTCAAATGCGCTGTCTATTATCGTCTGTAAATCAGTCATGCTTTTTATCTCCAAAGCGTTGTAAATATTTTATTATGAAATCTGGATTGTGTTAACAAAAGAACGTATGCGTTCGGCTGCATCGATACATTCATCAAGTGGTGCAACGAGTGCAATTCGGACATATCCACTTCCCGGGTTGATGCTGTGCGCTTCTCGGGAAAGATAGCTGCCGGGCAAAACAGTGACATTTTGTTGAGCATAAAGCTCACGTGCAAACACAGTATCATCTATGGGTGTTTTTGGCCAAAGATAGAAGCCGGCATCCGGTTGGCTGACATCCAGTACCGGCGTCAGGATATCCAGTACGGCTGAAAATTTCTCACGATAGCGTTGGCGGTTTTCTATCACATGCGTTTCATCTTCCCAGGCCAGTTTGCTGGCCTGTTGAATAAACGAGGGGGTACCACAGCCATGATAGGTACGGTAGAGCAGGAATTTTTCGAGAAATTCAGCATCACCTGCAACAAAGCCGGAACGTATCCCGGGTACATTGGATCGTTTTGACAGGCTATGAAATACAATGCAGCGTTTATAATCCTTTAGCCCCATTTCATTCGCGGCTTGCAGTAAACCTGCCGGGGGATTTTTTTCATCAAAGTATAATTCTGAATAACATTCATCCGAGGCGATAAGAAAATCATATTTATCGGCCAGTGTCAGTAATTTTTTGTACTTGTCTGTTTTTATAACAGCGCCTGTCGGATTACCCGGAGAACAAATATAAACGAGTTGACAGCGCGACCACACTGCTTCTGGTACTGAATCGAAATCAGGTAAAAAATGGGTGTCTGCTGTGGTGTTTTGATACCAGGGTTCTGCATCGGCCAACAGGGCCGCACCTTCATATATCTGGTAAAACGGATTGGGCATAACAACAATTGGGTCTTTTTTATTACTACTGTCAATTGTCGCTTGCGCCATTGCAAACAGGGCTTCTCGAGTGCCACTAACGGGAAGTACATGACGTTCCGGGTCTATGGTTTGCGCATCCAGTTTAAATCGCTTGACCAGCCAGTTTGCGATAGATTGTCTTAATTCAAGCAAACCCTTTGTGGCCGGGTAACTTCCCATGCTCGCGAGTTGCGCTGTAATTTCATCACGAATGAATTGAGGTGGCGTATGTTTTGGCTCACCTATTGATAAAGGAATATGATGTTTGTCTGTTTTGGGTGTAATGCCGGCTTTCAGATTTTTTAATCGCTCAAAGGGGTAGGGCATTAATTTGTCAAGATTTGGGTTCATTGTTGCAACTTCTTCTTTTTAATCCGATACGTTAGGATAGTCAGTATGCCGTTCATACCCATGTTTGGGTTGAGTTGTGCCTGATATTCATCCATTGCTTATTAATCCGATTGTTTATTAGCCCAATAGTATAATGTAATACGTTATGTCATCCAAATTACGCAATGAACTGTTTCCCGTGCTGGCCCTGCTTTTTACTGCCACCTTGTGGGGTGTGCTCTGGTATCCCTTGCGATTGCTGGAAGAAATGGGTGTACAGGGTCTATGGAGCACATTAATCCTTTATTTAGCCGCACTTGTTGTGGGCGGTATTCCGGCGGTCGGCCGGTTGAAGGAATTAGCCAGTCAGCCCGGCCTTATGCTGATGCTGGCGATAACAGCAGGCTGGTGTAATGTTTCGTTTATTCTTGCGGTAATAGACGGAAATGTAGTGCGGGTATTATTACTTTTTTACTTGTCACCCTTGTGGGCCACTTTATTAGGCTGGTTATTATTAAAGGAAAGAGCCTCCAATGCCTCTCTGGCTGTACTTTTCCTGGCCATGGTTGGTGCTGTGACGATGTTATGGGACACGCAGTTGGGATATCCCTGGCCACAAACAGAATCCGATTGGTTGGCTATTTCTTCAGGCTTTACGTTTGCGTTGTCCAATGTCTTTATACGCAAAGCGCAATCGATATCAATCCGGGCCAAGACGGTCGCTGCCTGGGTGGGTGTTGTTGTTATTGCGCTGGTCTGGATTCTGGCAGTGCAATTGCCGGTGCCACCGTTGTCTGCCGGGTCTTTGTCAGGTGCGATTGCTCTGGGCATATTTGGCATTATGCTGATGACCTGGGCAGTACAATATGGTGTCACACATATGCCGGTTTACCGATCATCTGTAATACTGTTATTTGAACTGGTCGCGGGTGCGGTGTCTGCTCAATTGCTAACAGATGAAGTTGTATTATTACAAGAGTGGATCGGGGGCTTTATTATTATTTTTGCCGCTTACCTGTCTGCACGCATTCATCTTGGATCTGGAAATGAGAATAATAAAGAACATCCTGCATGCTAGTTTTCTAGTGACCGATCTGAGCAAGTCTCTCGCGTTTTATCAGGACACGCTGGGTCTGGAGCTGGATCCTGCACGGCCTGACCTGGGTTATCCGGGTGCCTGGCTCAAAGCAGGTGAACAGCAAATACATCTGATGCAGTTACCTAATCCCGACCCAATGATCGATCGCCCTGAACATGGCGGCCGTGATCGGCATGTGGCGTTCGAGGTCAATGACATTGGTGAATTAAAACAGGTATTCGATAGTAAAGGGATAAGTTACACCGTGAGTAAGTCTGGCAGGCGAGCCTTGTTTTGCCGTGATCCTGATGCAAATGCACTTGAGTTTGTCGAAACCTCATAATTGTAGATCCTGTTTCTCCCCCGGCCTGTAAATCCTTCTATATAGTTGGTTTTTTTAACTATATATTGGTTTAAGTATGCGTCATAACTATATGTTATATCAGTAAAATCCATCTATTTATCCATATATTTTCTATATCATATTTTCTAATACGCCATAAAGTTTGTTGGAATCCAGACGATCTCTAATGCGTCCGTTGCATCAACTTGAACAGTTAAAGCTGAGCAATTGATTTTAATTCGATTTTTGTATGTTGATCGAAGTGTTGTTGGGAATCTAAAGAATGACGATAAACGCGTGACAGGGATATACGACTGATTTTCCTTTCCGAACGTACCTCTTTTTAAATTCAAAGTCCTTCACTTCTTTATCAACGAACTATTGGAACAAATTCGTGTTCCAGAAGCAGTCTACTTGTACTTGGCGGAGTAAAAGTGGCCACAGGCTATAAGAAAATACAAGAGCTAAAAAATATTGGTAACTGCATTCGTATGTGGTTTTATCAGCTTGCCTGTTATTTTTGTCTGACTGATTCTTTATGCAAGCTATCACCCCGTGAAATCCTTTGCCGGAAAAAGGACAGTAGTAAATCCTCTGGTCTTTTTGCGCTACTTATCTTTATTTCATTGTTATTTCCTGTGGTGTCCCATGCAACGCATAACGGGCCATCGACATTCGATTTTGATGTCACCTCGAGTACCAGCGCGGGTGAGACAACGATTAATATTGTGGTTGTCATCAGCGGTGATGACGGTGATCCATCGTTTGATATCCGCTATGTCAGTATCGAGCTGGATCCTGCCTCGACGGTTAATTCATCTGATTTCGGGAATGATTTTAATGATGACTTTCCTTCCGGCACTGAAGAAATTGCTTTTCCGATAGGTGCCGTTGAAGGCGACACACAAAACTTCAGTTTTACGATCCAGAATGACAGCCTGATTGAAGGCACTGAAATAGCGATATTCAATCTGGTTAAAAGCACCCGGCCAACGATGATTAGGGATGAAGATGATGTGGAAAATTTTCCGGGTACTTTTCTCGGGCCACAGGATACGCATACCCTCACTATCCCCGACGATGACACCGCAGCCAGTATTTCTTTTCAGGTTGCCAGTAGTAACACAACAGATGAAACAGCCGGCAATTTCGCCGTAACTGCAGTATTGACCTATGGCGCAGGGACTCTGGCGGCGGCGGCGACGGCTGATGTGGTGGATGCGGGTGGTGGAACGGCGACAGCGGGTGCCGGTCAGGATTATTCGACTATAGCGGCGACTCAAATCAGCTTTGCAGCGGGCTCTCCAAGTGGCTCGACACAAACATTTGATCTTGCTGTATTGGCAGATGGCATTGTAGAAGGTGATGAAACCGTCAATTTACAGTTGAACAATGCGGGTGGCGCCGGTGCGCTTGGCGGACAGACAACCCATGAGGTGACGATTAACGATGATGACTCGGCCAGTGTTGAATTCCAGGCGGGGGCCAGTGCAACGGTTGATGAGGCAACAGGAAATTTTTCCATTCCGATTGTATTGAATGTGCCATTGGGGTCCACCGCAATAGCATTAACGGTAGATGTGACTGATGCCGGTGGCGGCAGTGCGACATCGATAACCGACTATACCGCAGTCGGTACAACTACAATTACTTTTCCAGCGGGGTCGGTAGACGGCGCTGTACAGAACTTTGATCTGGGTGTCCTTCAGGACATTAATCTGGAAGCGGATGAAACGGTTAACCTGCAACTGGGTAATCCGTCTACGTATATGACGCTGGCGGCACAAAATACACACATTGCCACGATCACCGATGATGAGTCGGCAGTCGTTGAATTCCAACTCGCTAACAGTGCAACAGCAGATGAGTCTGCTGCTAATCATACTGTCACAGCAATATTAAATCTTACGGGTGGCGCAACCCTGGCACCGATCACTGTTGATGTGACAGATGCAGGTGGGGGTACAGCGATTTCTGGTACGGATTATGGGGCAGTTGGTACGGTGACATTGACGTTTCCAACAGGTTCAGTCAATGGTGCGACACAAACTTTTAATCTCGGTGTACTGGCAGATACAGATGTAGAAGGTAATGAAACTGTCAATCTGCAACTTGGCAATATTGCCGGCACAGGCGCGATACTGGGTGCACAAACTACGCATGCCGCGACGATCACCGATGATGATCAAGCGATAATCCAGTTCCAGGCCGCCAGCAGCAGTACGGTTGATGAAACAGCGGGCAACTTTGCGATTACTGCCGTTCTCTCTTTACCGGGTGGCACGACTCCGGTCGATATTACTGTTGATGTGACTGATGCTGGAGGTGGCAGCGCTACTTCAACGACCGACTACAATGCGATCGGTACGGTGACGTTGACATTTCCGGCTGGCTCAAGCAATGGCGCCACACAAACCTTTAATCTTGGCGTGCTGGCAGACACAGATGTCGAGGGTAATGAGTCTGTTAATCTGCAACTCGGTAATATTGCCGGCACAGGCGCGATACTGGGTGCACAAACTACGCATGCCGCGACGATCACCGATGATGATCAAGCG
>JAUWSG010000161.1 GCA_030610155.1 Gammaproteobacteria bacterium | reverse complement strand
TCGGGTTTCCGACGGCAAATATTCATATTCATCGAAAAGCCGCACCAGTGGCCGGTATTTTTGCTGTCGAGGTGTACGGACTCGATGAAGAACCTATAATAGGGGCGGCAAGTATCGGCACACGTCCCACAGTCGATGGCACGACGTGTATACTTGAGGTTTATTTACTGGATTTTGATCAACAAATTTATGGACGGCATTTGCATGTCAATTTCGTTAAAAAGTTACGAGATGAAAAGCACTTTGATTCGCTGGATGAGTTAATCGCAGCGATTGAGTCAGACGTACAACAAGTGCGGGAATATTTTGCTAAGCGCTAAGTACTAAGCACTACCAGGCCCAGGCCCGTCATTCCGGCGCATGCCGGAATCCAGGGATGATGACAGGGGCGATATGGTTCGACAGTCATGTGTAGTGGAAAGCAAGGTGATTAAAGAGGGTGCAGTGGTCGTCTGGATTCCGGTATGCACCGGAATGACGGTTATTAGTTAGCGCTTAGCACTCAGTACTAAGTAACAACAGATATTTTATTTTAATGGTGGTTAAGAAACAAAAATGACAGATTATAAACAAACATTAAACTTGCCCAAGACCAGCTTTCCGATGAAAGGCAATCTTGCGCAGCGTGAACCGGCAATGGTGAAGCGCTGGCAGGAGATGGATTTATATAAAATGATTCGTCTGGCCGTTGAAGGTAAACCAAAATTTATTTTGCATGATGGTCCTCCTTATGCGAACGGGGATATTCATATCGGGCATGCGGTAAATAAAATTCTCAAGGACATTATCGTCAAGTCAAAAGTGATGAGTGGATTTGATGCGCCTTATGTGCCGGGTTGGGATTGCCATGGTTTGCCTATTGAGTTGCAGGTTGAAAAGAAGAAAGGTAAGGCGGGGGTTAAAATAAGCGCGGCTGAGTTCAGGACGGCATGCAGGGAATATGCAAGCAAACAGGTCAATGGTCAGCGTGATGATTTTATACGCCTGGGTGTGCTTGGTGACTGGGCGCATCCTTATTTATCGATGGACTACAAATTCGAGGCGGATACTATTCGCTCCCTGGGTAAGGTCATTGCCAAAGGTCATCTGCATAAAGGCAGTAAGCCGGTGCATTGGTGTATCGACTGCGGTTCAGCGCTGGCAGAAGCGGAAGTAGAGTATGAGGACAAGACATCCCCGGCTATCGATGTGCGATTTGAGGTGCTGGATGATGCCGCTTTTATTGAACGTTGCCGCCATGCGACAGAAGGTCATGTGGGAGAAGGGCCATTATCCGTTGTTATCTGGACGACAACACCCTGGACCCTGCCTGCTAACCAGGCGGTGTCACTGAATCCGGGTATGGATTATGCGGTTGTGCAGTGTGATGGTGAACATGGACCGGAACGTTTATTGGTCGCTGAAGCCCTGATGAAGGATGTGATGGGGCGTTACGAGATAGATGACTATCGTGTTGTTGCCTATTGTCAGGGCAGTGATCTGGAAGGCATCAAACTCCAGCATCCTTTTTATAAACGGGAAGTTCCTATTGTTCTTGGTGATCATGTGACGCTGGATGCGGGAACAGGCGCGGTACATACTGCACCGGGCCATGGTCAGGACGATTATGTAGTCGGGATGCGCTATGGTCTGCCCGTTGATAATCCGGTTGGTAGTAACGGTTGTTTTGTCGAAGGCACGGAGTTGTTTGCCGGTGAGCATGTTTTTAAGGCCAATGAGCATGTCATTGAAGTTCTTAAGACAGAAGGCAGGTTGATTCGGGAAGAAGCGCTTTATCACAGTTATCCGCATTGTTGGCGACATAAGACCCCCATCATTTTCAGGGCAACACCACAATGGTTTATCAGTATGACCCAGAAAGGTCTGCGGGATGCGGCGCTGAATGAAGTGAAGAAGACACAATGGATTCCTTCATGGGGCGAAGCACGCATTGAATCGATGATAAACAATCGCCCTGACTGGTGTGTTTCACGGCAGCGCACCTGGGGTGTGCCTATCGTTATTTTTGTGCATGCACAAACCGGTGATTTGCATCCGAAGACAGATTGGCTTATTGAAGAAGTGGCGCTGCGGGTAGAAGCAGGGGGTATTGATGCCTGGTTTGATCTGGATGTTGAAGAATTATTGGGTGCCGATGCTGCGCAATATGAACAGGTGACTGATACGCTGGATGTCTGGTTTGATTCAGGTGTGACACATGAATGTGTGTTGAATCAACGTCCCGATTTACAGTTTCCGGCGGATTTATATCTTGAAGGTTCTGATCAGCACCGCGGCTGGTTTCAGTCTTCGTTACTGACTTCGGTTGCGATAAACGGCAAGGCACCTTATCGGCAAGTCCTGACGCATGGGTTTGTAGTCGATGCAAAAGGGCAGAAAATGTCAAAGTCAAAAGGTAATGTGATTGCACCGCAAAAAATCATGAAAAACCTTGGTGCAGATATATTGCGTCTCTGGGTGGCGGGCGCTGACTACAGTGGCGAGATGAATGTATCGGATGAAATTCTCAAACGCACCGCGGATGCCTACCGTAGAATTCGTAATACAGTACGCTTTCTTTTGGCGAACCTGAATGATTTTGATCCGCAGACACATTTGTTGCCTATAAATGAAATGTTGGCGTTGGATCAGTGGGCGGTTGGTCAGACGATCGCATTACAGGATGAATTGAATGATATTTACGGGCGTTATGAATTCCATCAAATTTATCAAAAGATACATAATTTTTGTTCTGTGGATATGGGCGGAATTTATCTTGATATTATCAAGGATCGGCAATATACCATGCAGGCGGATAGCCTGGGCAGGCGTTCAGGTCAATCAGCGGTATATTATATTCTCGAAGCGATGGTCCGCTGGTTAGCACCGGTATTGAGTTTTACCGCCGAAGAAGCCTGGCAACATATCCCCGGTGAACGTAGTCAATCAATATTCACGCAAACCTGGTATGCCTTGCCTGAATCCGGCAGTAAGCAGGATCTGGCGTGGAACAGTATTATCGAAGTGCGAGAGCAGATCAGCAAGGAGCTTGAGCGCTTGCGTGTTGCGGGCGATATTGGCTCCTCACTGGACGCGGAAGTTGACTTATATTGTTCAGATCAATTGTTTCGTGATTTGTCATCACTGGAAGATGAATTACGTTTTGTGTTTATTACCTCCTATGCACGTATTCATCCAATAGGTGAACGTCATGCAGATGCCGTTGATTGTGAGCTTGAAGGTTTGGCGATCAGGGTTTATGCGTCCACACATGAAAAATGTGTACGTTGCTGGCATCACCGTGAAGAGGTAGGGCAGAATGCGGCACATCCTGAACTTTGTGGGCGTTGTGTAGAGAATGTAGAAGGCGAAGGTGAACAAAGGAAATTTGCATAATGCATGTTCTTATTAAGTGTCTTGCGTTAGAAAATACAAATGAATAATTCACAATCTGCTCGCGGTGGTTTGGTCTGGTTATGGGTGACGGTGTTAGTCATTGTGCTGGATCAGATTAGCAAATATTTTGCTGCTCAGAACCTGGGGTATCATCAACCGGTCAATTTGTTTCCTTCTTTTAATTTTACGCTTGCATACAACAAGGGCGCTGCATTCAGTTTTCTGAGTGATGCTTCCGGTTGGCAGAGATGGTTTTTTACTGTGATTGCACTGGGAGTCAGTGTTTTTATAGTGTTATGGATGAAAAAATTAACCGAAAAGGAAAAATGGCTGGCCATTGCGCTTTCACTTATTTTAGGCGGTGCGTTGGGGAATGTCTGGGACCGAATTGCATTAGGGTATGTTATTGATTTTATAGATGTCTATTATGGAGACTGGCATTGGCCTGCATTTAACATTGCCGATTCGGCTATCACTATTGGTGCTACCATGCTGGTGATTGAGGCATTGTTTTTTAAGAAACCTTCGGACACATCAGAGATTTCCTAGATTAACATCGTTTAGTACTTAACATTTAGCATTACCAAGCCCGTCATTCCGGCGCATGCCGGAATCCAGGGATGATGACAGAAGCGATAGGGTACGACAGTCATGCTTAGTGGAAAGTAACGTGGTTATAGAGGATGCAGTGGTCGTCTGGATTCCGGTATGCACCGGAATGACGGTTTTTTAGTTAGCACTTAGTACTACCACGCCCGTCATTCCGGCGTATGCCGGAATCCAGGGATGATGACAGGGGCGAATAGGGTAAGACAGTCATGCTTAGTGGAAAGTAACGTGGTTATAGAAAATGCAGTGGTCGTCTGGACTCCGGTATGCACCGGAATGACGGTTTTAGTTAGAATTTAGCACCTGGATATGGAGTGTCACATTGGATCAATCTAAACACACTATCGGGATCGGTAGTCATGTGGTTTTACATTTTTCGCTGACGTTGAAAGATGGAACCGTGGCTGAAGATTCATTCAAGGATGAACCTGTAGAATTTGTTGTTGGCGATGGTACGATGATAGAAGGGCTGGAATCTGTTCTCTATGGTTTGCAGGTTGGTGATCGTAAAAAGCTTACATTAGATCCCCGGGATGCGTTTGGCGATCCTGTCGATGAAAATATACATAATATGCCTCGCAGTGAATTTTCTGATGATATTGAGCTGGAACCGGGCCTGATTATCGGCTTTACCACACCATCCGGTGACGAGGTGCCAGGCACCATTCTCGAGGTATCAAATGACGACGTGAAGGTTGATTTTAATCATCCTTTGTCAGGTCATGAGCTTGTTTTCGAGTTTGAGATTATCGAGGTGAAGCCGGCTGATACTGCTTTACATTAATTAGAGGTTTCTGTGCTTGTTCATTTTGTATTTCTGCATTCGTTTTTATCTGTTTATCACGTATAATCCAGTCTCCGATAAAGAGTTTCAGACTGTTAATTCATTTATATAACTATGGAAATAATTCTGGCAAATCCCCGAGGCTTTTGTGCCGGCGTCAACCGCGCGATTGAGATCGTTGAGCGGGCGCTTGAACTGTTTGGTGCGCCGATTTATGTGCGGCATGAAGTTGTGCATAACAAATTTGTTGTGGATGGCTTGCGTGACAAGGGCGCCATTTTTGTTGAGGAGCTTGCGGAGGTGCCGGATGGTTCGACGGTTATATTCAGTGCCCATGGTGTTTCACAATCGGTCAGTGACGAAGCAAAGCGTCGTGGATTTAATGTCTTCGATGCAACCTGTCCGTTGGTCACCAAAGTCCATCTTGAAGTTGTACGTCATCATCGTGCCGGGCGTGAATGTGTTTTGATAGGCCATGCGGGCCATCCCGAGGTTGAGGGTACGATGGGGCGTTATAATAATAGTGATGTAGGCCACATGTATCTGGTAGAAACACCTGGTGATGCAGAAAAGCTTGAGGTAAAAAAACCGGATGACCTTGCCTATGTGACACAGACAACCCTGTCAGTCGATGACACCCGATCAGTTATTCAGGCCCTGCGAAAGCGCTTTCCAAACATCTCCGGGCCAAAAAAAGACGACATTTGTTATGCAACACAAAATCGCCAGGATGCAGTCAAGGATCTGGTAGATAAATGTGATGTGATTCTGGTTGTTGGTTCGATTAACAGCTCTAATTCAAACCGCCTCAAAGAAGTGGCTGAGCGGCATGGTATTCCCGCTTATTTAATTGATAGTGCCGCTGATATCAGTCAAGAGTGGATAGAAGATAAAAACTATGTCGGTATCACTGCAGGTGCATCTGCGCCGGAGGTGCTGGTTGAACAGGTTGTGCAGCGATTGCGGGACTGGGGAGGAAAGCAGGTTAATGAAGTGACTGGCCGGGAGGAAAATGTAACATTTTCCATTCCTAAAGTGTTGCAGTGATATCTGTTTTTTTATGCTGTCATTTTTGCGTATGTCGGAATAAAGACTACTTCAAAAAAATTATTCACCGCAAAGGCGCAAAGGACGCAAAGTTTTTAACTTTTTAAAATACGTTCTTTCTTTGCGTCCTTTGCGCCTTTGCGGTGAAATAAAAAAAACAGGAGTTTATTTGATCCAGCAATCACCCTTGCTAGGTAAGCCACCTTTCACGCCGGCGGATGAAAGCGTTAAGTTGGTACAGTTATCATTGGCCTGTGAACCTTGAGGTGTCGCACTAAGTATAAAGCTGGTTGTAATCCCGCCCGGGCCCGCTGCGGCTGAAATTGAATATTTCCCTTTTTCCGTCAGGAATGGGTTACTGGTATAGCCTGGTAGCAGTGAGATGTTAGTGGTGTAGGAGTTATTTTCACTGAAAAAGCGTTCCTGTGCCATCGCAATCTTATTTAATGCAATTTTTCCATCAGAACGGTTGGCTGTCACCGTATAACCTTTATAGGCGGGATAGGCGATCGAAGCAACAATTGCCAAAATTGCGACTGTGACCATTAACTCGATCAGTGTCAGACCTCGGGATTTAATAGGGAGCATCGATATACCTTTGAGATAAAATTAATTAAAAATTCAATTGCCACTGATTTATTTGATGACGAAGTTTTATGGCAATACCCATATTTCAGTTACTTTTGGCATGCTGGTTTCGCTGCCTTCAGTGAAGAAAATGCCTGCTGTTTTGCCCAGCCGCACATCACGTAGACTGCTGTTCCTCTTTCGAGGAGTCACAACAATAATGTTTTCAGGCACAATGTATTCCTGATCGTTTATCACAATCAGTTTTTGCCTTGTCGTGATTGAATCAAC
>JAUWSG010000079.1 GCA_030610155.1 Gammaproteobacteria bacterium | reverse complement strand
CAGCAACAGTGGTGGTGAAGTATTCTATCAATTGAGCAGAATAAACCTGTTGGGATAATCAGTTGGCGCGACATACTTAAAGCACCAGAGTCAACCCTGGAAAAGCTGAACAGAGGGGTGGAATAGATCATGAAAATAGTTGCACTATTATCGCTGCTTATTTTGGCTGGATGTGCTGTTGTTAATCCGAAATACACGGTACCAAGAGATCGAGGGTATTTAAGTAATAATATTTTTGAAATTAATAAGTCATTTGACGAAGTATGGACATCACTGGTTGAGTACGTCCCCAGGAAGTTTTTCTCAATAAATGACTCTGATAAAAACGCTGGAGTACTAACGCTGTCATTTGGAAGCAGTCGGCCTGAAAAATATGTGGATTGTGGTGAGATAATTATTGAGGGGACGAAAAATAAAAAGTCGTTTCTGGAGGTGTCAAAAACTACCGGTACAGTAAAATTGTTGGGAACAGTTAATTTGCAGCTAAAACAAATTGATGATGGCAAAACAAGCGTGACCGTGAGTACGGGCTATATTCTTACTATCAAAGAAGGGAGTTCCTCTGCTCAAAGGTGGGAGTTTAATGCGAATGGTAAGCAGTCCAGGAAAGTGGGCGAACTAAAAATTACCTGCCGGCCAACTTTTTATGCGGAGAATGATATTATTGCAGGTATAAATTTCATTACACGGGGGCATTGATAAGATAATGTTACAGGTTTTGGTGTTTAATCTTCTATTATGCCGTCATGAATGATATCTCTGTTTATAAAAGGTGATATTTAATTAATTCAGCAAATACCAGGAGTTTGTAATGCACTTTATTGAGGAATTTCAGATTGACCCTGACATCTGCGACGATTTAATTGCCTTGCATAAAGAAGGTAGAAAGTTAGGGATCGCGAAAACGGGAAAGCTGGGGACGGCAGAAGGCGTAATTGTCGATAAGAAAAAGAAAGACTCTTCTGATCTTGGGTTAGTAACGGTGCCTGATGAGTTGCTCGAAAAGCACCGGGTACCTGAATATTACATGGCATTAAAGGACTGTGTTGACCAGTATGTTGAAAAGTACCCGGAACTAAAAAAAGTAGGGCCCTATCGTATAGCTGAATCACCCATCATCCAGTACTATAAGCCGGGGGGTGGGTTCAAGATGATACATTTCGAACGTACAGGTTGGGAAACAACTACTCGCATGCTGGTGTGGATGACGTATTTAAATGATGTTACCGAAGGTGGCGGCACTCATTTTGTCTACCAGGATATGACTGCCTCAGCTCGTAAGGGAAAAACGATCATTTGGCCCTCCGATTTTACGCATGCTCATGCCGGGGTGGTGTCTAATACGCAGAAAAAATACGTCATTACGGGTTGGTTGAATTTTGTTAATGACTGAGAACCGTCTAAAATAGACGCGCATTATTATATAAAATCCAGGTTACTAACAGGAGTCAAATATGGCAAAGCAATCATTTCCTATCATTAAAATTATTGCTATCGTGCTAATGGTCACCGGTGTTGGTCTGGCAATTTGGGGGTATCAAGCATCTGATAGCGTTGGGTCACAAATTACCAAAGCATTTTCAGGCTCAGATTCAGATAAGGTCATGACTTTTTATATTTCTGCTGCAGTCAGTTTTGTCGTAGGTTTATATCTGTTTATTAAAAAATAAAGTGAAGCGTTACCCTGTCATTGGAGAAACTTATGAATTCGAAATGTTTGATATTGTTATCGTTGTTAATCCTGTTACTGCCTGTGGCTCAGGCAGAAGACGAAGAGATCCTGGTCACAACAAAGACATTAACGCCGGAAGCCGCGCTCAAGGTTGCACTGGCGACACAGTCGGCTTGTCGTAAATCCGGTTATCAGGTGTCGGTTGCTGTCCTGGATGGCGGGGGAAATATACAGGTAGTGCTAAGGGACCGGTTTGCAGGTATTACCACGCCAGACTCAGCGATATTAAAGGCAAAAACGGCGGTTAGTTTCAGAACGGCCACTTCCAGTATGGTTGAGGCTCTTACAACGGATCCCGAGTTGTCCGGTATTAAATATTTACCCGGTGTTCTTGTTTTGGCGGGTGGCGTGATGATACAACAATCAGGTGCCATGATTGGCGCAGTGGGTGTGGCGGGTGCGCCAACCGGAAAGTCAGATGAAAAATGTGCCACGCTGGGTATTGAGTCTATTCAGGAGTTACTGGATTTTGCAGAATAAAATGATTTAATAACGAACCTGATTATATTAAAGGAACCTCTGATCAATTCGTGGATGACGTCTATGCGCCTGAAATCGACAACTGCTGCGTTGCAAACCTTGGAAATAGTCCCGCTATTCCCTGCGGTTTGCGTCTTGCATTTGTCGATTTCAGACACATAGCCGTTCACCCAGAATTAATCAGAGGTTCCTAAAGCATTAGATAGTGTTTATGTCTGTCGGCCCATCGGGTTTAGGCGTAAACTGATTATATGAATCAAACATTATTTAATGCCGTAGGTGGTCTGCCTACCTTACAAAAGGTGCATAAAATATTTTATGATAAGGTTTATGCGCATGACTGGTTGAAGGTATTTTTTACTGGTCATAATCAGGAAGCAATCGAAAATCGCCAGACGGATTTTATGGCCCTGAAAATGGGTGGTCCGGTCAAATACATGGGCAGGGAGCTAAAAGTTGCGCATCGGCACATGTATATTACCCGGGAACTTTTTGATGTTCGCCAGGCGTTATTGAAAGAATCACTGCAGGAGGCCGGTGTCGCGGGTGATTTAATTGTACGCTGGCTTAAAATTGATCACGCTTTTCACCGGGCGATTATCAAGGATTCAATCGAATCGTTTTACAAAACCACCTGGCAATATCAGAAACGTATTATCGTACCCAAACCTGCCAGGGAAGCTCAGGATTAAATTGAGGTTCCTTTTATTAATAACCTACATGCCTTAGCTTAAGTAGTTTCTATATTAGCGAATAACATTTGGACAAATAATTTTATTTTTTTACCCGTAGTCTTCACCAGAATGTCGAGATGCTCGCGCAGAGAATTGACCGTACAAGGAATTTTCTGAGGGAGCGGAATACAGGTCGTATTTCCGACTGAAGAAAAATCCTTGTACGGTCAAGGATCAAGCGAGGGCTCGTTATTCTGGTGAAAAATACGGGTTAGCCCTTGCAACTTGCCTGACAACATCTGAAACTACACCAATGAATCCCGCTTTTGTCCATTTACACCTCCATACTGAATACTCTTTAACTGACGGTATTGTGCGCATTAAACCGCTGATGAAAAAAGCGGCGGAATTGGCTATGCCGGCGATTGCGATGACTGACCAGTCTAATTTGTTTGGCATGGTGAAATTTTATCGTGCGGCATTGCAGGCGGGTATCAAGCCCATTATTGGTGTCGATCTGAAAGTTTATAATGAGGCAGACCCCAATAAACCGATGCGTTTGGTGCTTTTGTGCCAAAACCAGCAAGGTTATATGAATCTCACACGCCTGGTCTCGCGCACTTATACAGAAGGCCAGCATCTTGGTGTGCCGATGCTGGAAAAAGACTGGCTGAAAGGTGCCAGCGAGGGGCTGATTGCCTTATCCGGTGGCCGGGAGGGCGATGTCGGGCAGGCCCTGATCGCGGGAAACCAGGAGCTGGCCCAACAGTTGTTGGCGGATTGGCAAACCTTGTTTCCTGATCGTTATTATCTTGAGCTGCAGCGCACTGGTCGTCCCGATGAAGAAGCTTGTATTTTTGCGTCGGTTGAGCTGGCGCTGGCATTAAAAGTACCGGTCGTTGCCACTAATGATGTTCACTTTATTAATACCGATGAGTTCGAGGCGCACGAAGCAAGGGTATGTATTCATGATGGTCGCACACTGGATGATCCCCGGCGCCCGAGGCGCTTTACTGAACAGCAATATTTACGTACTGCTGAGGAAATGATTGCGTTATTCGAGGACATTCCCGAAGCGATCGAAAATACCGTGCAAATTGCACAGCGTTGCAGCATCGAGTTAACGCTGGGAAAAAATTATTTACCCGACTTTCCGGTGCCGGAAGGTTTGACGATTGATCAGTTTCTGCGCCAGCAATCTCAGGCAGGCCTGGAAAAACGTCTGGAATTTTTATTCGATAAACAGGCAGAGAATTTTGATCAAACGCGACAGCCTTATGATGAACGGCTGGTACTTGAACTTGATGTCATCATTGAAATGGGCTTTCCCGGTTATTTCCTTATCGTTGCCGATTTTATCCAATGGGCCAAGGACAATGATGTGCCAGTGGGTCCCGGACGTGGTTCCGGTGCAGGTTCACTTGTCGCTTATGCATTGGGTATCACAGATCTGGATCCAATTAAATACGAACTTCTGTTTGAGCGATTCTTAAATCCGGAACGTGTGTCCATGCCGGATTTTGACGTGGATTTTTGTATGGTAGGCCGTGATCGGGTCATCGAGTATGTTGCAGAGCATTATGGTCGCGAAAAAGTATCACAAATTATCACTTATGGCACGATGGCCGCGAAAGCCGTAGTGCGTGATGTCGGGCGTGTGTTGGGTTTTCCATATGGTTTTGTTGATCAAATTGCCAAACTGATCCCGTTTGAAATCGGTATCACCCTTGATGGTGCAATGGAACAGGAAGAAGCGTTGCGCGTGCGTTATGAAGAAGAGGATGATGTCCAGACATTGATGGATCTGGCCCGGTCTCTCGAAGGTATTACCCGAAATGCAGGCAAACATGCCGGTGGTGTTGTTATTGCACCCTCTGAGCTGACTGATTTCACGCCGCTATATTGTGAACAGGGGGGCGGCGCATTAGTGACCCAGTTTGACAAGGACGATGTTGAATCTGTTGGTCTGGTGAAGTTTGACTTTCTTGGTCTGCGTACACTGACCATTATTGACTGGGCTGTAAAATTAATTAATAGCAAGCGCGAAAAAGCGGGTGAAGTACCGCTGAGTATTGATGCAATCCCTATTGATGATGAAAAAACATTTCGTTTGCTAAAAAATTGCGCGACCACCGCGGTGTTCCAGCTGGAGTCTCGTGGGATGAAAGATCTTATCAAGCGGCTGATACCGGATTCGTTTGATGAAATTATTGCGCTGGTTGCCTTGTTTCGACCCGGGCCTTTGCAGTCCGGCATGGTGGATGACTTCATTAATCGTAAACACGGCCGCGCAACTGTGAATTATCCTCATCCGGATATCGAACTTATTCTCAAGCCGACCTATGGTGTGATTCTTTATCAGGAGCAGGTCATGCAGATTGCCCAGGTCCTGGCGGGTTATACGCTGGGCGGTGCAGATTTGTTACGTCGTGCAATGGGTAAGAAAAAGCCTGAAGAGATGGCGAAACAACGCGATATTTTTACCAAAGGTGCAGTGGAACGGGGGGTCAAGGAAGAGACCGCGACCTCAATTTTCGATTTAATGGAAAAATTTGCCGGTTACGGGTTTAACAAGTCTCACTCTGCGGCCTATGCACTGGTGTCTTATCAAACGGCCTGGCTTAAAGCTCATTACCCGGCCGAGTTTATGTCAGCAGTATTGTCATCAGACATGGATAACACAGACAAGGTCGTGATGTTTATTGATGAATGTGGCGATATGAAGCTGGAAATGCTGTCCCCCCATATTAATAGTTGTGTTTATCAATTCAGCGTGAAGGATGACGAGACGATTTATTATGGTCTGGGCGCGATCAAGGGTGTTGGTGAGGGGGCGATTGAGAATATCGTGCTTGAGCGTAACGAAAATGGCCCGTATAAAAATCTTTTTGATTTTTGTCAGCGCATTGATTTACGTAAATCAAACCGGCGCACACTGGAAGCGTTAATCCGGGCGGGTGCCCTGGATGACCTGGGTGTCAATCGGGCGACGATGATAGCGTCGATCTCAACCGCAACACAACTCGCTGAAAAGCAGGCGCGTGACCAGGACAGTGGTCAAAATGATTTATTTGGTGGTATGTCTGATACACCTGCTGAATCTACCAGCCAGGCTCTGCATTATGTTGAGGTGCCTGACTGGAGCGATGATGAACGTTTGTCCGGGGAAAAGGAAACGCTGGGTTTGTATCTTACTGGTCACCCGATTACACGTTATGAAGCCACTTTGGCCCAGTTTATTACCTCACGTATCGTCGACTTGAATCCGTCCGGTGAATCTGCGGTTGTTGTTGCGGGCTTGATTGTTGCGATACGCACTATGCGCACCCGTCGAGGTGATCGCATGGCTTTTATTACGCTCGATGACCGTAGTAGCCGAATTGAAATGGCGGTATTTTCCGATGTTTATGAGCAATGTCGCGATCTGATTGCAAAAGACAAACTGATTGTTGTTCGCGGTGAAGTGAGTGTTGATGATTATTCAGGTGGTTACAAAATAAGTGCAAAAGACATTTATGATTTTGACCAGGCGCTTGCCATTTTTGCAAAGAAACTAGTGATTACGATCGACGCCGGATTAATGAACGAATTGTTTGTCAAAAGTTTGCAGAATATTTTAACGCCGTTTTGTAATGGGCGCTGCCCGGTGGTCATTCGATATGAAGGTGAAACAGCCAGCGCGCCGTTGGTGTTGGGAAAAAACTGGCGTGTGAGCCCAACGGAGGGGTTACTGGAGCAACTAAAAAACTTGATAGAAGGTGACAATGTCAGGGTGATTTGTTCAAATATAGAGGCTCATCAAGTAACTGAGACACAGGTTCATTACGGCTAGTCATTACGGCTGATTATTTTACTATTTTCAGAACATTATTTTTCTTCTTCTGCCGGGTGTGCTCACTGATCCATTTTTCAAATTCTGCTGTCGCCATGGGTGCACCGAGAAACCTGCCTTGCGCCATATCACAATCGAGCATTTCCAGCAGGTTAAGGACATCCTGGTTCTCAACTCCTTCGGCGATGACTTTCAATCCAAGATTGTGTGCAAGGTCAATAGTGGAACGCACTATGACGGCATCATCTTCGTCTTGCGTCATATCGATAACGAATGATTTGTCGATTTTAAGTTCTTCAACAGGCAATTGTTTTAAATATGCCAGTGATGAAAAGCCTGTTCCAAAATCATCGATCGAAATTTTGATACCCATTTTTTCAATTTGAGTCAGAATCTCGACAGCATGTGTCGGGTTGGCCATCATGGCAGACTCGGTTATTTCCAGGGTAATGTATCTCGCGGCTAGTTGATTAGTCTCAAGTGATGTTTTGATCTCGTCAATAATTTCCAGGTCCTGAAGATTATAGACTGACAGGTTGATGGCTATACGAATGTCAATTCCCTGGCTGAGCCATTTTACGGCCTGTTTGACTGCAGTATTGAGTACCCATATTGACAGTGGTTTAATCAGGCCGGTTTGTTCAGCAAGGGGAATGATTTCATCAGGCGGTATGGCGCCAAATTTTGGATGGTTCCAACGCAGCAGGGCTTCAGCACCCACTATTTTTTTCGCCTTGATATCAATTTTGGGCTGGTAATGTAATTGTAGCGCATCAATATCAAGTGCATGGCGCAGGTCGCTCATCAAAGCCAGTCTGCCGACACTGTGTTGGTCTTCCTTGGGGTCGTAAACGGCGTGACCCAACCGGTTTCTCTTGGCAACGTACATTGCAACATCAGCACGCTGTATCAATGTTTGTGCTCGCGCACCGTGTTCAGGGTAAGCGGCAATGCCGATACTGGCGCTTATATAAAGTCGCAGGTCGTCGATTTCAAATACTTTTTCCAGCGCGGCACGAATTTTTGTGGCAACTGTTTTTGCACGTGACTCATCAGAATCAGGAAGAAGAATGGCAAATTCATCCCCTCCCAGGCGAGCGACGGTGTCCATTTCCCGTATGGTGATCAAAAGTCTTACGCCTACCTCTTTTAACAGGTTGTCGCCAACATGGTGGCCAACGGTATCATTGACTTCTTTGAAGCCATCAAGGTCCATTATTAATAACACAAGATTGCTATGTTCACGACGGGATGTATATATTGCCTGTTGCAGGCGATCAAGTAACAAGGTCCGGTTAGGTAAGCCGGTCAGGTCATCATGGAGCGCCTGGTATTCCAGGTCGACCTGGCGCGCGTTGACTTGTTTGTTCATTTCGGTGAAGGCGTCTACCAGGTCCTTTGTTTCATGTAGTGTTGTTAGCGGAATGTCTGTGCCTTCGACTCCAATCGCTTTTGCTTTTAATGCCTGGGCGACATTAGCGATAGGTGTCAGGATTAATTTTTCGAGAAAGATAAACCCGAAAATAATTGCAAAGATAACCGCAGCAGTAATAGACCATAAAAGCTGGGTCTGGTTTTGAGTGACAGATGATAAACTGCTAACATCTTCGTTAGCGGAGGATTCAATCGCGATGTCAATTGATAATAATAAATCCCATATGACTTCCAGCAAAGGATGAATGTTTTCTTTTAATAAAATACTGTCAGTCCGCCACTGATCTGCTGCATTTATACGTTTGATTTCCTGAAAGCCAACATACCAGTCATCAGCAGAAGCTTTAAGATCTTCGAGTGATTCACTTGACTGGAAGCCCAGGTCATCTGTGTTGTCCATGAGTTCCAGTTTGTGTATCTGGTTTCTTAATTCAAAATAAAGAAGATCAGTGTCTTTTTCCTGTACAGGTAATATCTTCTGGTCAAATGATCCCATGCGGTTTGCCAGATACATGCGGAAATTTGAGATCATTTGTGTCCACAAGTGCCTTGCCTGAATAAATGTTTCGTAAGCCTCGGTATTGGAAATATCTTCATCTACTTCAGATAATTCGTCAATTGCCAGTGAGGCGGCAGTATAAAATACACGATGATTCGGTAACATATATTTTCTAGCGGAAGCGAGGGCAGGGTATTGTTTGCTTGAGTCCAGGCGAGTTTCTATAAGTTCATCAGCATTTTTTTCCAGTTTCAGCAGAGTGTTATTTAATTCTGCGATAATATTTTTTTGTTCACCTGCATATATCCAGGGTTGTTCAGAAAGATTTTTTGTATGTGTTCTGGCTTCACTAATTGAGGCATAGACATTGGCCCGGTATGTGGTGTCATTGGGTTCAAGTAAAAATGCTTCTAATGATTCGCGGGACTTCCAGACAGCATCGCGCGCAAGGCGGCTGTGTTCGAGCAATTGGTTACGTATTTCCAGGTTGGCGATGGATTGGTGGCGGGCATCGGAGACATAATTATGGGTTATAAATGCCCCGCTCAGCACCAAAACCCCGAGAAGTATGGAGCCAAATAAGTAGCGGCTTCGCAGGCTGTTGAAGAATAAATTTTTCAATGTTTATGCCAGCTTATCAGTGTCAGCCACACACAATAGTAGGCTGTTTTACATATTATCGGACAGTTTGTTGAATTATCTACATGAATTACTAAGTGTAGGCGCTTATGTGATGAATGCATATTGATTATATAAGTGACTGATTACATTGATAATAGTAGCTTAGGACAATATATCAGCAAACCACATTAACGCCGTGGTGTAAATCAATGCGGTTGTCAATTGCCCGTTTTATCGATGAGTTAGCAGATTTTTTTCCATTTATTGGATTAATATCACAAAAGCCCGGTGATGAAGAGAGTTTGCGCTGTTTTGTTAATCTGGCAAGTAACAGCAGCAGGTTCAAGATTCTGCCCCAAAAGTCGAATGACACAAAGAATTATTGTTTTCCAACAGGGAGTCTAAACATAAACGAGCATGACAATGGTAAATGACGTTAATATAAACTACAGCCAGATTGATCGATTTAAACGAGAACGGTTGTTTGAAGCTTTTGATAAGCATTATTTACGTATAATTAAGAAAAGCAGTAAGCGACAACAGGAATATACAGTCGATTTGATTGCACTTTCGCCAGAGGGTAAGCGTGTTACCTTTATTGCATGGAAATGGCTTGGATTGGCAGTCCTGTTTTTATTAGCATTCGTAAGTTCTGGTTATTATTTAACCGGTCATTTTGATCTGGATCATGCGTTATATGTGTTACCTGTTACGATTGTGTCCCTGTTATTGTCAGGTGCGAGTGTCTACAGGCTGTTCTGTACATCGGAGCGGAAATACGTATTTTACACTAGTTTTGGCGGCCATCCGTTGGTCGAAATATTGATTAACAAGCCGGACAAAAAGGGGTTTGATGCGTTTATTGAGGCACTGCGCGAACGTATTTGCCAGATTGCACTCTCGCATAAGATACCAAAAGATAGTTTACAAGCCGGAGAAATGAAAATGTTGCGGCGTTTGACAGAGAAAAGTATTTTAACTTCTGATGAGTATGAAAAGGCTAAAGTAAAAATATTTGCTAATAAAGGCTGAAATGGCGGATTATAAAGCTGACAGGAAATAATAAGAATTTTATCCCGGACAATTATTATGAATAAATATTTTCTTTTGTGTGTGTTGCTGGCAATCTCCGGCAGTTTGTGTGCTCAGTCATTCGCTGAAACGCGTGTAAAAAAAACCTGTGATAGCAAATATAGTGACGGACTGAAACCGCTAAAAGAAGAGCTTATTGAAGGTGCAAATCTGTGTGGTGCCGACCTGAGTGGTGCCTTGTTAAGCACCATTAATTTTATCGATGTGGATCTTAGTTGGGTGGATCTGTCGGGCGCAGATTTAAGTGGGGCTAATTTGCGTGGTGCCAATTTAAGCCATGCTGGCTTGCAAGGTGCAAATCTTAATGGTGCCAAATTAATTGGCGCAGACTTACGCGGGGCATATTTGGAGGGTGCAATATTTGATAATGCAGACCTGACCGCTACTGATTTACGTGGAGCGTCATTTAAGGAAACCAGTTTTCGTTTCAGTCATTTAATCGGTTCCAGTGTAAGTGGTACTGATCTTGTTGCGACCGACTTTAGTAATGCACTGCTTATTGGTATCGACTTTAGAAGGGCGAATTTAACCGGTGCAAATCTCAATGGCGCAAACCTCGACTGGGCCAACTTGCACAGGGCGGTACTGGTGAATGCTGACTTGGACGGTGTTGAGATGTCAGAAGCGGATGTCACTGATGCCGATTTGTCGATAGTGGATTTAAGAGGGGCAGTACTGACTAGTTCAGATTTTAGTGACTCTAAAATGCTAGGCGTTGATTTAAGTGGTGCCAATCTGTTCCGTGCCAGAATGATTAATACTATCCTGATTGGTGCAAAAATGATTGGCACTGATTTGGGAAATGCGGATCTTAGTAATGCGGACCTGACTCAGGCAGATTTATCGGGTGCAAAACTCAATGGTACTAATTTGAGTGGCGCTGATTTATTTAATGCGGCTCTCTATGAGACTGATATACGCAATGCAATATTAACTGGTGCAGTAAGGTAATAAACCCATAAGAGTATTAGTCTAGAATTCCATCAGGAACCCGGCCAGGTAACTTGTCCCGCCAATTTCCACATTGGTCGAATCTACTTCAACATCAAGCTCCTCTACTTCGAGAAAAAAATAGGTGTTTTGAACACCAAATGACCTCTTTAATTGGGAAGCTGCTTTTTTATCGATATTATCAATCAGGAACTGGATACCCGCGCGGTAATGTATACCGTTTTCTGCGCCATCAATGGTGCTCTGGTTTTCAACTTTTTGCTTGTAATAAACTCGCGACCAGCCTCCACCAATATAGGGTACTACCACTTGCCCGGGCGTAAATACACCACGGAATAGTATAAATATATTTAAAGGAAACAGCTGGTATTCGACTTCGCCACCAAGCATGTCATTGGCGGGTAAAAAACCTTTTCCCTTATCTCTTATCCATCCGCCTTCCATGCCGAATTCTAATTGCTGTATTACTTTGTAAGCAACGGCACCGGCAACGTGTATTGTTTTGTCATCACCATAAAATAGTTCCCAGTCATCAATAGCGGGTTCAAACAGGCCGGCTTTTAATTCAAGAGACCATTTCGGTGCTTTGGATTTAGTGACTTCTTCCGTTTTATTTTTTTCTGCGGTGCTGGTGGCCAGGCAGACCTGGGTCGGTAACAGGAGGGCCAGCACAAAAAGGAGTTTTTTAGTTAAGTGTTGCAGTATTATTAGTTTTGTATGTTATTCGTAAGTAAACAAGGAAGAACAGGAATGTTGCTAATAACAAAACTGTCGCCAGTTGTGTATTAAAGCTGGTTTGTGTCATGAACTCTGAGTAAATGACTAAAGGATAGAGGAGTAATCTGACCAGTGGTTTTAATGCAGTATTTTTTTGGATGTACTGTGCTGCATCAGGGCCATGGGTGTAATACCAGTTGACAAATGTTTTACCTGTTTCGTTGGTCAGCAGAAATTGATCTCTGAAATCACGTAATGACTGGACTTGAGGCGCTGAATAATAACCATAGGCAGCAGTCGCAATAAAACATCCTTCACCTGGCAGGTTCGGAAAGGGAACGACAGGCTCGGGAATGGAGGTCACAATGTCAGATTGATTATCAAGAGGATCACCCACTGCAACACTTTGTTCGTCAGAATAATCGCTTTCATTTGCACCGGTAATGCCGGTGCCGGTGTTATCGTATGTGGTGACCGCGATAAAATAGGTGGGCTGGAAGATTGCAGTGACAGCGACCTGGTAGGTCTCAAAATTAGTTAGACCGGATATAGTGTAATCTGTGGTAGTGGATGGCAGGCTGGGGCT
>JAUWSG010000107.1 GCA_030610155.1 Gammaproteobacteria bacterium | reverse complement strand
GTCGGCGGCTTTCCTGGTGTAGGTGCCAGAATGATTGCGGTACCGGCTTCATTCTTTCCAAGGTCGGCCTGCCGGGCGCTCAGGTGGGGCTCTATGTTCGTGATCGGACTATCCCGGCACTTCTCAAGAATCAGGGCTACGTGACCGGTCAGTTTGGAAAAAACCACTTCGGAGACCGCGATGAGCATCTGCCGACCAATCATGGTTTTGACGAATTCCTTGGTAACCTTTATCACCTCAATGCAGAGGAAGAACCAGAGGATGAAGACTACCCGGGAGACGTGATTCTCGCTAATGGTAAGAGTTTCGCAGAGACCTTTGGCCCGCGTGGTGTGATCCATAGCTATGCTGATGGACGTATCGAGGACACGGGTCCGCTCACCAAAAAGCGCATGGAGACCATCGACGACGAGACCGTAAAAGCTGCTCTCAACTTTATCACTCGTGCTCATAAAGCAGACAAGCCATTCTTTGTCTGGTGGAACGGTACACGTATGCATTTTCGGACGCATGTCAACGACCCAATGCGTAAGAAAGCTGATAAAATAGTCGGTCGCCATGTGGACGAGTATCAGGCTGGTATGATCGAACATGATCTGCATATCGGCCAATTCCTTGATCTGCTGGACAAACTAAAAATCGCCGACAATACGATCGTGCACTACTCGACCGACAACGGACCACATTACAACACGTGGCCTGACGCAGCTGCCACACCGTTCCAGGGTGAGAAGAATTCCAACTGGGAAGGTGGTTGGCGCGTGCCGGCAATGATGCGCTGGCCTGGCGTGATCAAGGCCGGTTCCGTCTCTAATGGTATCGTGCACCACATGGACATGCTTCCTACTTTCCTCGCTGCCGCGGGCGCGAAGGATATCAAAGCGGACCTGCTTGATGGTTACAAAAACAAAGCCATGGGTCGTAACTACAAGGTCCATCTGGATGGCTACGATATTACCAAGCACCTCAAAGATCCGCAGGGTGTGGGCAGTCCGCGCAATGAAATTTTCTACTTCTCCGACACCGGAGACCTGACCGCCCTGCGCTATAATGATTGGAAGATCATTTTCCTGCAGCAGAAGACGATGGGAACCTTTGCGGTTTGGATAGATCCGTGGGTGAAACTGCGCACACCGTTAATCTTCAACCTGCGCCGCGACCCCTATGAACGCGCCTACTTCACGTCGAACAACTATTACGACTGGATGATCGACAAGATCTTCCTGCTTGTTCCGGCGCAAAAATACGTTGGCAATTTCCTGGGGACCTTCAAGGAATACCCTCCACGTATGAAGCCCGGAAGCTTCTCGCTAGACAATGTGCTGTCTACGTTGCAGTCGCCTGGTGAGCACTAAACGCTGGTGGTTAGTGTAGTTGAAAGGGCGGGCTCAGTGCCCGCCCTTTCATTTTCAGCTCCTTTATTTTCATCATTTGGATAGTGAACGACTATTACTTTTAACGCAGGGAAGGTATAAATAATTAAAATTACCAGATTCAAAACAATGGCATTTGCCACATTGTTACTGTCTTCCCGGGCACTAACATCTGGAGCTACACTGGCATGTGCTTTGAGACAGGCGAGTAGATAAGAAAGTAGTTATCAGTAAATCCGACGACAGTATTACCTGCCTCGTCTTACATGGCGTAGGAGGAGGATTAGCAAGCAACCGTGCAGGAAGCTTGCTAATTATTCCGGGTATCAAGGTGATGCGAAGAGAAAGCAGTCAGCTATGCTATTGCATCTCTGTCTGGTTTTTAACTCTAACGATAACATCCACTCTTTCTGTGCTTGTGCCGGCCGGAGGTTCAGGCAGGTTGCTGATATCAAGGTCTGATATTGCAATATCGTCCAGAATGCCCGTATCTTCATTATAAAAATGATAATGCGGCGTTATATTGGAATCATAAAAGACCTTGGTCGGGTCGATGATGACTTCCCGAATGAGCCCCTTGCGTGCAAACAAACCCAGAGTATTGTAGACGGTCGCCTTGGAGGTGACGGCATGTCCGTCATTGACAATGTTGAGCACTTGCTCAGCGGAGACATGCTGCGGTTTGGCGAACAGGACTTGAGCAATTTCGACACGCTGATGCGTGGGAGAAATGCCGTGTTTTGTTAAGCGTTGAATTATTTCATTCATAGTCAGTTAACCTACTTCCATTTATTGTTTATTGATATCCATCCAATTGAATGGTTCTGTTGAATAAAGAACCACTTCACACAGTATATTACTATGTTATTTAACGTTCAATCCCGGATTGTGTGGGAATCACGGTTTAACTAAATCATTGATTATTTGGTGATTTCGCTCGAATAAGACTAGCTTATTTTCCACATTAATCAAATGGTATAGGGTTTGGAGTCCAGTATGGTGCGCTTTGCGGTGATCAGGTCGGTCAATAAGCGGGCTGAGGCAGGGCCTAATATCACACCATTACGGAAATGACCTGTGTTGATAAATAAGCCCTTGATGTCAGGGTGTGCCGAGATGATGGGGATGCCTTTGGGGGAGCCTGGTCGAAGACCTGCCCAGTGATGCTTGATCTTGAATTGCTCTAACGTCGGGACCAGTGCCATGGCTGCTTGCTGTAATAGTTGTTTGGCTTCTTCTGTTGTACTTTTATCGAAGCCCACATCTTCCAATGTGCTGCCGACCAGGAGTTGCCCGTCACGGCGCGGGATGATGTAGTGATTATTCTCAAGGATGATTTTGGAGACCAGGCCGGGTTGGGCATCGATGATGATCATTTGTCCACGAACAGGTTTAACATCAATCGTGACATTGATGTCGGCCAATAGTTGTGTGCTCCAGGCACCGGAAGCAACGACAATATGGTCTGCGACATGGTCGCCGGATGGCGTTTTGATACCCGTGACATGGTTTGACTTAACGACGATGTCGGTGACTTCTGTATCTTCAATAATATTAACACCGGCGGCCAGTAGCGCTACTTTAAGCGCCTTGACCAGGCGCGGGTTTCTGATTTGTGCGACGTCAGGCATATGTATGCCTTGAGTAAATTTGCTATTTACAACGGGCTCACAACGTCTGATGTCGTTTTTTACCAGCAGGTCAAGTTTGCTATCGAATGTTTTGGCCCAGGTGGCGATTGTGTTGTGTTCATCGGGTTGAAGATTATCAAGAATTAATAATCCGCTAGCGGTCCATTCTGGATCAATGCCCGTTTCCCTGGTCAGTGTGTCTGCGATTATTGGGTACTGGGCTTGCCCCCATTTCGCCAAGGCATTGACTGGATCAGTATAGCGCCAGGGATAAAGCGGTGAGAGTATGCCACCACCTGCCCAGGAAGATTCTGTCCCAATCTTGTTTTTATCGATGAGCGTGACACGTGCGCCTGCGCGCTGGAGCTCACGAGCGCTTAATAGCCCCATGATCCCGCCCCCGATAATGAGGACATCATTTGATGTTGATGATCCTGGCATCGCTTATCCTGTAAGGTCCAGACCCATTTGCCCGCATTTCCTGCCGGCCAGTTTATTGGCGGACTCCAGCGCCCGAGCGAAAGGTAATTTTTTCAACCTGGCATCTATAAAACCAGCGTTAAACGTATCGCCGGCGGCAATCGTGTCGACCAGTTTTGCCGGTGGCCAGGTCCGGCTTTTGACAAGCTCACCCTCTTTGTTTATTGCGATAGTGGGTTTGTTTCCCCAGGTGCAGATAATGTCTTTGGCTTCTATTTTTTTATGTATATGAATAATGAAGGATTCAGCGTCATCAAAACCCAGGTGTGATGCGTACGATTGAGAGAAAAACAGGGTGTCGGCAAAATCAAATAATGATTCAATATTGTCTCTGGGTTTTTCCACTTCCAGCGACACCGGTATGCCCGGAGAATCTTTTTTGATGTGGGACAATATTTTGTAAGTTTCGTCGATGGCTCTGCCTTCAAAATGCAGCCAGTCAAATTGCTGCAGGTCTATTTTCAAAAAATCATCGAAATTGTATTCACGCAAGTCGCGATGATGAACAATTGTTCGGCTGCCGTTTTGTTCATTTAATGTGATGTACGATACCGGCGTCGACCCGCTTGAAACAGGGCAATATGTTGTATCAATATTGTATTTGTCGAAGTCACTGTGTATGAATGCCGAATCGGATGATTCTGCCAATACGCCGGCAAAGCTGCATTGATGGTTTAGCTGGCCAAGTATCACGAGGGTATTTGCTGCATTACCACCGCGTTTTATCTGTCGCGATGTTGCTCTGAGTTTCTGGTCTTCCAGCGGATAATGATCAACGGCATTGATGACGTCGAGGGTCGCGACACCCAGACCCAGAATCGTGGCCATATTAGTTTTCTTTTACTTCCGGCGTTTCGGTTTTTTTCTGTGGCGTCTTGCTGTTTTCGAGTGGTTTCATGGATGCCAGCGGGATATACATGCTGAAATAATCCAGAATGAGCCAGATGACCGTAAGGGCAACAATATAAACCCAGCTATATGTTTTGAAGAACAACGTGCCGAACAGTAATACGTCCCAGACATATAAAAAAGACAATATTGCTAACACAACAGGTTGGGTACAGATTCGTCCCGAGCAGGCGTCACAGTAGATAGTGCGCCATTTGGTAGCCAGATACCTTTTCTTGAGTGAAATAGTCGATTTTTTACAATGGGGACAGGTAGATGCAGTCATTTAAGGCCATCCGGCAAACAGTGAATTGTAATATTTTGTGACCACCCATTATACCTTAAATCAGACCGGAGAATGAACAGTGTTCATTGGTACAGCTAACCCGGATGTTTCATAAGGCCGCTATGAAGTGGACATAAATATATGGACCATTTAAGAGTATTGAACATATCAGCAAGTAACGAAATGTATCTGGTCCGCTATCCCGTTTTTTGCGGCACCTGCACGGCCAAATTGTAAGAAAAAGTGCAAGAAAGAGTGCGAGAAAAGCCGGCAAGCCGATGAACCACATCGGCTTTTGTCTTTTCTCACAAACTGACTCACTCAGTCACCGCAAAAAAGGGGATTCCTATGAAACATCCGGGTTAACGTAGTATTATCAGGATTAATTCTGGTTTGCTGTGGTTGCACAGCTATATAGAGGTGAGAAAGACATTTAATATGAAGTCCGAATATTTCGTTTTTATAAAATCAATTGTTTTCTTGTTATTTAGCCTGTTTTTACTCATTGCCTGTGATGGCAATACGGACCTGATGGGGCACGCCCTTTCGGGGGAGGTGGAAGAAGTTAATGAACTGCTCGATAAGGGCGCGCAAGTTGATGAGTTGAACAAATATGGCTGGACAGCGTTGATGCATGCTGCCCGTAAAGGGAATCGGGAGATTGTAGAGATTCTGATTGCGCGCGGCGCGAATGTGAATGCTAAAGATGATAATGACTGGACAGCACTTATGCGTGCGGTGCGAAAAGGCCATGCTGACGTGGCTGAAATATTGATTGGCCATGGTGCCGATATCGAGGCTCATGATAAAAATGGCTGGACATCGTTGATTTGGGCCGCTAATCAAAGTCGCCTGGATAGCATAAAGTTATTGATAGAAAAAGGTGCGAATGTGAATGCGAAAAGTAAGGATGGACGTTCAGTTTTGTTAATGGCCCGTAAAGAGGGCGATAACGAGATCTTGCAGATACTGGAAGAAAGTGGGGCGGAATATTAGAAACCAGGGAAAGGGGACAGAGAAAAGGGAAAATGTAAGAAGAAAATTTGGTTTTGTGAGCTGAAGGGGAGTGGGCGTTGATGTCAGGAAAGAAACGTTTTGTTTTTAGTTTTTGTATTTTTTCTATTGTGATGTTGGTGATGTCCTGTAGTAATGATGGGCCAAAATCACAGTCAAGATCGGCACAGTATGTTGTCGGGGGCAGTAATGGCATGAAAGGGAAACCCTGGCGTGATAATAGGCAATTTGAGCAGCATGCTATCACGGTGCCACTGAAGGAAGACGGGATCCATGACCCGGCAAACAAGGCGTTAGCGTCCTTGCAGGAGCCGGCAGATGCGTTGGCCAGTTTTCCATATGACCGGCGTGGCGGGATCGATTGGGTCAAGGCGCTGGATCTCGGTATTATAAATCCACGGCAAACGCTGACGGGTGAAGAAGGGATGCTGTTTATGGACATGGACATCCTGTTTACCGATACCGGTCAGATGCCCTATGTGAAATTCCCGCATATTGCCCATACTAAATGGCTTGATTGCAGTAATTGCCATCCCAAGATTTTTATACCGCAAAAAGGTGCAAACAATCCATCGATGGATGGCATCATCTCCGGGGAACACTGCGGCAGATGTCATGACAAGATCGCATTTTCGCTCTGGATATGTGAGCGCTGTCATAGCGTACCCCATGAGAATTCTCCAGAAAAATGGTGGTAACCATGTTAGAAACGAGATGGTTGGAAGCAAGATGATGGTTCACGTCCGTCTTCCAGTCATCACAATCATTGGCGCTATTTTTCTATTTTCTGGATGTAATAATACGGCGATTGATGAAAAGTTTCTGGCCGCATTGCAAGTTAAGCCTGTCGAAGAGACGCCGGTTGAAAAAAAGTCGGCAAACGTCGAAGTGTCTACCGTCGCTACAACCGCGACTACAGCAACAACTACCATAATGGTTGAGGAAATCCCGCCCGGTGAGACAATTCAGGGTAAAAAATTAAGCATTGTAAATATTAGACCAATCGAGACATTACATCAGGATGGTGTTCATGATATTGAAAATGATGCGATGATTGTTTTGCAGGATCCTCTGACCGCGATGGCTGACTTTCCCATTGACCGCCGTAAACAGATTAATTGGGTGGCGACACTGGATGCGGGCCTGATTAATCCGCGGGCAGACCTCAAAGGCGAGGGTGAGATGTTGGTGATGGATATGGATATTCTGATGAAGAACACGCAATTTATGCCTTACGTAAAATTTCCCCATCAAGCCCATACCCGCTGGCTGGATTGCAGCAATTGCCACCCCGCGATTTTTATTCCCCAGGAGCATGCCAATCCTATTTCGATGAATAAAGTATTACGGGGAGAGTATTGTGGTGTTTGTCATGACAAGGTCGCGTTTGCCCTGTTTACTTGCGAGCGTTGCCATAGTGTCCCGCATGAGGGGTCGGGCGAGAAGTGGTGGTGAGGTAGATATCCGTTACCCTGTAATTTTCAGGTCCGCATCTAACCGCAAAGGCGCAAAGGGCGCAAAGTTTTTTTAAAAAAATATTTTTCTTTGCGCCCTTTGCGCCTTTGCGGTTAAAGCTTTGGTTTTTCCGAGTTACTTTTTCTTTTTCAGTATGTCGATGATTTCATCATTTCCCTGGTCGAGTGCCAGGCTTAAGGGTGTGTGTCCGTTCGTATCTTTTATATTGGTGTTCGCGCCAGCATTTATTAAGATTTGAACTGCGTCCGGGTGCTCAAATTTTATCGCCGCCATAATGGGGGTCCGGCCATTGTGGCCTTCGACGTTTACATCGACACCCATTTTTAACATGTCCTGTACGATTATCGTGTTCCCCAGTCCTGAGGCCAACAAGAAGGCCTCTTCCATGTCTTTCTTTGGGAAACCTGATTTTCGTTTAAGGAGTTCCTTGACGGTGTCGTGGAAATTAAAGAAAACAGAATTGATTAATGCGGTTCCATTATTGTTATCGCGGATGTCTGCGTCTGCACCGTTGGTGACTAACATTTTCACCGCCTCTGTATGACCATAAGATGCTGCTGCGATGAGTGCGGTTGTACCATTATCGTCCTGGGCGTCGATATCGGCACCCTTTGAGAGGAGTGTTTTTACTATATCAGCATGCCCGGCGTTGGCAGCCATGATTAATGCGGTTTTACCCTGTCTGCTGCGTTCATTGATGTCTGCGCCTCTGGCGACAATACGCAGGAGGCCCTCATTGTCCCCCATTGCCGATGCGCTCATTAATTCGGTGTATTCATCAGCGCCACACGATATCAGGGAAAAGGTGAGAAGCAACAAGGTGAGGAGACGCATTATGTATTGCGACCATAATGCGTTAATTTTTTTTAGGGTAATCATATTTCTGGTTTGTGGTGACAGAAAAATGTAAAAGCTACAGATTCTGTTGTTATCGACTGACTATTATCGTCGTTTCATTGAGTCAAAGAATTCAGCATTTGTTTTTGTAGGCTTCAGTTTATCGATCAAAAATTCCATTGCGCCTGTATCATCCATAGGATGAAGCAGCTTGCGAAGTATCCATATTTTCTGTAAATCATCCGGTGCGATGAGTCTTTCTTCGCGGCGGGTGCCTGAGCGATTAATATTAATTGCCGGGTAAATTCTTTTTTCGGCGATTTTCCGGTCCAGATGAATTTCCATGTTGCCGGTACCTTTAAATTCTTCAAAAATGACTTCGTCCATTCTGGAGCCGGTTTCGACCAATGCTGTCGCGATAATTGACAGGCTGCCACCTTCTTCAATGTTACGGGCGGCACCAAAGAAACGTTTTGGTCGTTGTAATGCATTGGCATCTACACCACCAGTCAGTACCTTGCCGGATGAAGGTACAACAGTGTTATATGCGCGTGCCAGACGGGTGATTGAATCGAGCAGAATCACTACATCAAGTTTATGTTCGGCCAGACGTTTGGCCTTTTCTATGACCATTTCTGCAACTTGCACATGCCGGCTTGCAGGTTCATCAAATGTGCTTGAAATAACTTCCCCGCGTACTGAGCGCGCCATTTCTGTCACTTCTTCAGGGCGTTCATCTATGAGTAATACGATTAAATGGACTTCCGGGTAGTTTGCGGCAATTGAGGTGGCAATTGATTGCAGCATCATTGTTTTACCGGTTTTAGGTGGTGCAACAATCAAGCCTCGCTGACCTTTTCCTATCGGTGAAGCCAGGTCGATAATGCGGCCTGTCAGATCCTCTGTGCTGCCGTTACCTATTTCCATAGACATTTTCTCGTTGGCAAATAGCGGCGTCAGGTTTTCGAACAGGACCTTGGACTTGGACATTTCCGGTGATTCAAAATTTATCTGGTTTACCTTGAGAAGCGCAAAATAGCGTTCACCTTCTTTGGGTGGCCGTATTTTTCCAGCAACATTGTCACCTGTACGTAAGCTAAAGCGTCGAATCTGGCTTGGTGAAACGTAAATATCATCCGGCCCGGCAAGATAGGAACAATCCGCCGAACGGAGAAATCCAAAACCATCCTGCAGGATTTCCAGAACACCGTCTCCGGAGATATCATCTCCATTTCGAGCATGTGCTTTGAGGATAGAAAAAATAATGTCCTGTTTTCTGGAGCGCGCAGATCCATCTATTTTCATGGATTGAGCGATGGACATTAATTCAGATGCGGGTTTTTGCTTTAATTCAGTAAGGTTCATAATTTAAATTCAGAGAGATGAGAGTAAGAAGAAAAAAGAATATTTATGGGAAAATTAGATAGAAATCCTGTCGGCAGTGCCGGAATTAACAGATTAAAATCAATCGATAGATTTTAATCGCACTTGTAAATTAAATAGGTTTTTAGTTAATTAAATAGGTTTTTAGTTACTTAAATAGAGGAAATAATCTGGACGTGGACTTCTACTGTTGTTATGACATTATTTGTGGCGATTGTTTGTGAAACAGTAGTTAATGATTGATAGCGACCCGCTGTTTCCGCTTTACTTATAGCGCTTTATTTATAGTAAATAAGGTTAGCATGTCAGCTATATTCCGTCCAGCTCTTTGTACATTGAATGTGTATCGTTGTATTTGTTGTAACTGTTTGGTTTTATTTAACTATCATCCAGAAATAATTTTTCTGGATAAAAGTAATCAGGCAGATATCAGCTGGTATCGGATGATATATGCCATCCATTAATCAGGATATATTACTGTCAATAAAGGCAGTTAACTGTGACTTTGATACCGCGCCAACTTTAGTGGCTTCAACATTTCCATTTTTAAATAACATCAATGTCGGAATGCCTCTAATGCCATATTTCGGCGGTGTCACTGGATTTTCATCAATATTTAATTTTGCAATTT
>JAUWSG010000127.1 GCA_030610155.1 Gammaproteobacteria bacterium | reverse complement strand
GACCATGCTTGATTACAGCCAGATGTAAAATAGCGTAGAAAGCAACGCCAAAGACAATCATCGCCCAATCAATAAAACCAGTGAATGTAACAGGATTGTAGGCATCTCCAAACCAGCCACCCCAGTCATCGAATCCAGCTCGACCTAAAAAGCACATCAACGTAGCGCCGAATACACTGCCGTTGCCCATACCCGTGACCATACCTACGACGAAACACAGTACCATAGAGCCTTTCATCCCCTTACCTCCTGTTATAGATATATCGAATATTTTAAATACAACACGCTATTTCTTTAACGTTTTTGTAAACAACGATCCATTACATGTATCCGGATCGCGCCATATGTCCTTGTCTGATAACCGTCAGCTTAAAGACATCCGTTAAAGATTTTTTAATAAAAATGAGTTCAGCAGAAACAATTTATCGTTATTATTATTCGGTGTGTTTAGCAACAAAAAACCTTGCTCACACTACCATTTTTTTAGTTATTTAATTTAACTTAACAACCATTAAGTTTTTCTCTCCCCTTCCTGTATTTTTAAAATTATTCGTCTGCTTACAGGAGGATAGGCTGGTCATGCTGTCATAAAGGTCTGGGGTAGGTCAAGTATTTTTAATAATTAGAAGCTTATAAATTAAAAAGACGATAAATAGAATAAAAACAACACAATACCCAACTTACTTGCTTGGCTTTTCGAGCGCTTTTTGCCGTCTTTTTGGCCTATATCAGACCATTATAATTTGCTATTCTTTCCCTAAATTTGAAGAACTATTTAAAGGATTAGTAATGGGTCAACACGTAAAAGAAATAATTATATTTTTAGTGGTTTCCATCAGCTCGATTTTTATTCTCGGCTATTCTGTTCACATGTTTGTGGGTGGATTAGTGAGTGCAGAAACTGAAACCATCATCATCACAGTCGCCTGCATCCTAGGCACATTAGTTGTTGCTTATATGGCATGGGATGTGGTGAATACAAGAAAGAAAAAACATTCACAAGCCAGGGATTAACCAGTGTTTATTAGAATCTTACGACTAAAACCGGGGACTGAAACAACAAGTACTCAAGCAGTAAGCACTTAAGAAAAAGTACTCAGGCGTAAATTTTTAACGCGGCGCCGATTTTCTTGAAACTTTCTTCAGTATCAAACTGGCCTTTATGAAATACAAATTGACGCTTCTTGCCAAGCAAATCCATACCGGTCAAACCAAATGACTTGCCAGCAAAATCAGAAAAATAACGTAAATCTTTTACCAATTCTGTCTTTTTTCCATTGCGAAGCTGCAACAACACCTGTTTTTTTGAAATATCAATGGCAACCGGTGAGGTCGGTACCAGCATCAAACGACCCAATACACGATGAACACCCTGATAGAAGAAAAAACAGGCAAGGAACAATAATAAATAAGCCAGGTTCTGATTTTGATCAAACCAGAATATCATAGTACCGGTCGCAAGCCCGGCAACCGTCGGCACATAGAGTGTTATATCCCACATCATACCGCGCCGATCCTGAATCAGATCATAATGCTCAGTTTTTGCCATTGCTGAACCCGCCTAACCCGTTGAACTTTCAGAACTTGCTATTGTGGTTTCGGGCTCCAGGACAATTTTGATAAGCGCATCCAGTTCGTTATATAACATCCGCCCCGCCTGCTTGTAACGCACGACTTGCTGACGATCGATCACAAATGTCCAGGGGTCACCTAACACCACATAAGCCCTGTAGGCCTCAGGATTTTCGTATTGATCCATGTGCAGGAATATCACGTCGTCTTCATATTTTTCTAACAAGGCCTTCATCATTTGCAATTGCTTGTCACATTGGGTGCAATGTGCGGGCGTTGCAAATTCAAGCACAATGGGCTTGCCTTTGGTCAAGGCAACATCAAGTGAACTCAGGTACATACGTTCATCTGGATAACGGTATGTCGTTATTTTGCTCAGATTATAATTCACATCCTGCAAGGTTTTCGTTTTCACGCTGGGCGCCTTCATACCCACTTTCAGACTACTTGCGTCACCAAAACAGCCAACCAGGCCAAAAACAAGAAGTGACAACATACTTATTTTAATAAATGCCATTACTGCTTTCTCCATCCTGCACAGGTACGAAATATATTGTATGCCCAGATAACATTTGCAACCAGCACCAGGGTGCCAAACATACCCATCGTCGCCAGGATAGGTTTAACGATCATTTCTACCTGGTCAGGAGAAGCAGTGATGCTTGCAATCCCCCCTTTAACACCCGCGACGGTAAAAAATACAACCATGCCAATCAGGCCAATATTGTGAATCCAGAAGTGGACTTTCACCAGCTTCAAGCTAAAAATCGGCCGTCTCACCAGTCGTGGAATTATATAATAAACTGCTGCAAAAATCGCCATCTCTACCCAGCCTAAAAGGTTTATATGGGTATGCGCACGAACAATCAGATTACCGTGCAGACGATGATCAACAAAATGCCGGAAATCAGCAAGCCCGCCCATCAAGGCTCCCCATGAAAAACCGATCAAGCTGTAAATGACGCAGGCATAGACAAACCATAAAATATATTTAGTGTATTCTTTATCTTCTGCCCAGGGTTCAGCCATCGTATCAATCTTCTCTGGTCTGTGTTTTATCTGAATTACTGCTGTTCTCTACCGGATCTTTATCACGTATATCCGTGTATTTTTCTTTCCAATCCTCGGGTGCCCATGTCTTGATCATGCTGTCAATAAAGGGCGACTTACCAGGAGGAGGTTGAGGTGAGGTCGACGAACCGGGATCAGATTTCAGGTCATACAAGAATGCAGCAATCGCAACCAGGTCATCTTTTGGCATGCGCGCAACATAGGCCGCTTCTTTAGGTCGAAGCCCATGATCAAGCGTTCTTGCTTCGTACGTTTTCTCAGGTTCCATTAAAAAGGTGAGTATCCACTCTTGCGTCCTTTTCGAACCAATACCATCCAGCGACAATCCCATGTTAGTCCCGTTATTCATCGCGCGGTGGCATGAGGTACAGCGAGAGGCACGAAAAACAGCAGAACCTTTATGGCCCAGCTTTGACAAATCAAAATGGGTTTTGACTTCAAAAAGGGGTTTGTCTGAAGTCAGGCGAACGGTTTCCAGAATAACGTAACCAATGATCGCCAGGACGATAAATATGGCCGTACCACCAAACAACACTTTTTCACCAGCTTTAAGCTTAATTTTTTTACTCATAAATATTCCAGATTCAAGCCGCCCAGTATAAGCAATTTGAACGCTAAAGTAATTCTAATAACACAAAAATTATTGTGTTCCAGGTTATGTTTATGTCAATTAATGTCAAAATCGAAATATCGTGGTGACGTGTCTTGAAATTTGTGAGGATACACACAAAAAAAGGGCGGTATAAATACCGCCCTTCCCTTTAAAATAAAGCATAACAACCCGGATAATAACAGCTTGTTACAACTTGAACTTACAACTACAACACTTTACTGCAAGTGTGGTATACGTGCATTGCCCATAGTCGTTTTGGGCGCCGATGTCAAAAATGTAGCCACATTATAAATCTCTTCATCTGTGAGCTTTTGAGCCACTATCTGCATTTGAGACATTGGATCATTAGACCGGGTGCCATCACGCCATTTCTTTAATTGCGCAACCAGGTAAGTATATCGTTGCCCGCCTAACATAGGATAGATCGGGAATGCACCGCGTCCATTAAAACCATGACAGGAATGACAGGCTGGAACATCACGTTCAGGAATACCGTATTGCGCGATACTTTTGCCCAGGTAACGTGTACCCACCGGGGTCATGCCCATTTCCTTGACCGCTTTCATGTCTGATGGAGTAAAAGGCTGCTCAAGGTTTGTCAGATAAAGCGCGACATCCTGATGGTCTTCCTTGGTCAATCCTTTTGCGTTCGTGTTCATCACGAACATGGTTTCATCTTTACGTTTATCAGAAGCAAAGTCGCTTAACTGCTTAACGAGGAACTTGTAACCCTGGCCCGACAGTCGGGGTGTGCCCATGGCATCATCACCAAGACCTTCCATTCCATGACAGGAAGTACAGGCAGGTACATCGCCTTTACCATTTTTGAATATCTGTTCGCCATTTGCAGCATTACCCGGCATTGCATAGTACTGATTGAGTGCAAAAGCCGATGTAGATGCAAATGCCAAACATAATGTCGCAATTGTTACTGAATACCGCATAGTATCCTCCCCTTAAATTAATCCCAGTGCTGAATTTTTTGCTAATTTTTTTATTGCTAACAAATTTTGTCAGCTCGTACTTCTATTGTCGCTAGTTCATAAATACTTCAATTCATAAATACTTCAGTTCATAAATATATCATGAATTTTTCTTAAGCATCATCGCTGCAACACCCCAAGCTATTACTGTTGCAATTATGTATACAATGCCGATTTCGCCGTCACTCATGCTGATCCCCCGCTATATATTAATTTAAGTCGCTTATCGTTAAGCCACTAGTTTAATAAAAATCTGTCGTTGCGTTGTTCCTGGTTATTCCTGATAGGAATAGTTGTTCTTAAAAGTTGTTCTAAATAAATACAAAATGGTTAACTGATTATAATTATTCTTGTTTTTTTTATAATGACCCTGATAACACATGCCTTATATATCATACGCAAAGACATCATGACAAGTTCAGGCAGGCAAATATAACATCCTATTTATCTATAAACCAGACCCATTAAACCAAACCCATTACAATCCAACAAAATTTAAACAATCGGTCAACTTATTGATTTATTCTCAACCAGTCTGGCACATTACACAAATTCCACAATTCTAGCAAGTCAATAACCCAGAGCTTTACTTGGCTTTTAACCTGCTAATGTAGCCTCAAATTTACAATCACCACCTGACAACCAGGTCCAGGCGCTTGAAATGACAAAAAACAAACCGAAGATCTGAATCACTTGTGTAGAACCAGGATACCCAATAGACTCAAAAGTCGACAAGCAGGAAACGCAATATTCGATACGTTAACTCAGCACATAAAACAATAACGTTTACGTTGGATTTTTTGTGACCAAACCTGTTTTTAAACTCGACCTGTTTACTTAATTAAAACCCTAAGGACTTTATTGTGATTCAGCGTGGTTACAGAGCGCTATTTTTGTGGATTGCCTGGGCATGCGCTGCGCTTTTTATTTACCTGAGCTTATACGCAGATACCGAGGTATGGGGTTTTGTCCAGAACGATCCCAGCCGCATCACCTGGGTCATCATCGGTTTATTTGCCCTGGGTCTCGTGATCAGTTTCGTGTTGACGCTGGTGGTGACATTTGAATCAGTCAATGCGGATAAAATAGACAAGATTGCCCGGCAAGAGGGCTGGATGGGCATTTGTAATGAGCCCAAAAAGCTGGGAGTGGGACGCTTTTTTAATTCCCTGAAATCCGTCGTTGAATCCAACGGGGAAATCAATGTCGAAGCGCTGGTTGATGTCGAATTTTCGATATATCAACGTGTTGCACATGCACTCGAAGTCATTGGCAACTTGCTTATTACCCTGGGACTGATCGGCACCGTCGTCGGCCTGACACTGACGCTGACAGGGCTCACCAGCTCACTCGAAGCGTTGGGAGAAGACCAGTCGCAACTCCTGGCGGGCTTACGCCAGGCAATGAGCGGCATGGGCACCGCCTTCTATACCACCTTACTTGGATCCGTATTAGGGGGGGTGTTACTGCGTGTATTTTCGCATATTGATCAAAACGGCGTTGAATCTCTGGAAGAATCACTGACACGCGTTTGCCTGGTATACTGTTCAGCTGACTTCAAACCTTCGATGGAACGGGACATGAGGATATTGAACAGTGAAGTCCAGTCTCTAACCGACAATGTTAATGCATTACAACAATCCCTTAGAGAATCCCGGGAAACCATGCACACATTCTCCAAAGAACTCAAAGAACTCCGGCAACTTGAAAATGAAAACACGGTTGTGCGCAAAATAACCAGCCAACAACAGCAATATCTCGATGGATTACGACAGGAATTCCAGCTTAAACGCATGATAAAAGGCCGCTGGTGGAGCGTGCTCAAAAACAGCTTCCGGTCTTCCGACTAACCTCTACTGATATCTCTAAAATCACTACACCGCAATGGCCCGTAAACACGCATCTTCACCACTGAATATTCATGAAAGCTTTTCTGATGTGGCGTTACTTATGCTTGCGACCTTTATTTTCCTGCTGGTCACCATCCTGATCACCAATAAAATGGCCGAAAGTGAGCAACTGCCGCGCTTGAAAAAATCCGTTGCACAACTCGAAAAAGACCTGGAAGAAGTTAAAACCACGAACCAACGCCTGACTCGAAACATGGATGAACTGTCTTCCATGACACCTGAAGGGCAGATGGAGCATGCATTGGCCGCCGCCGGCATTGGTCAGGGCAAAAACCGCAAGGATTTTGAACTATTTATCAAGGGACTCAAAGACTTACCTGGCAAAGACCTGCACTTGATGGTCGATGCCACCGGCTCCATGCACGGCGTCACCACCTTCCTGATCCCCGTACTGCGTGTCATTGTCATCCGTTCTGACAAGCGTCTGAGCGCCATCACCTGGTTTTCTGACGACAAATCGGCGACCTATACCGGCTCAATAGGGGAAATGTTCGACAGCCTGATGCAAGGCGCGCCTTTTATTGGTAATCGGGAAACATTGGGCAGAGCATTCAAGCATGCAATGCGAGAGGCCCCCGCCCCGGGCGCATATTTACTTATTGGTGATGAGCCATCGACAGATCCCCTGCCCTACATTAGTATACCTAGCCCGGTATTTACCTTGCCGATCGGGCGCGATAATCCGGAAACCAATTGGGCATATAAAACACTGGCAGAAAAGACGGGCGGCAAAATGTTACACCTCGAGTTTAAATAATAACAAAACCCGATTCTCGCATCTGACTGTAAATATCAACTCTGACATTAAACATCCGACAAATCTCAATTAGTAAATAAATTATGTTATCCAAAATTCAGGCAAAATACTGGGCTCTACTGGCACTCGTTGTATGGGGAGGCGTCCTGTTGTACTTCAAGGTCCTGCGGTTCGATACTTATGGACTTGATGAAGGTGCCGCCCTGGCGTTACTGGTTAACTGGACGGTTGCAGACAACATCGTAAACCCGATCGTCGCCTTTGGCATGCCGGATTTCCGTGCACTACTATTTCTCCCTCTCGGCCTGTATTGGCCAGGCAGCATTTTTGCCGCCAAAGTATTCACCCTGCTTATTACTTTTATTGCCACCCTTTTGTTGTATAACTGGAGCAAACAATCAGATAACGATGAAGTCGCTCTGATCGGTAGCGGCTTATTGCTGATCGCCCCGTTGACCATTATGCAAATTGACCAGATAGGCGTCGGTATTTATTTACTTTTCGTGCTGGGACTCGGCTGCAAGGTCGATCAACGGCAACGCGAAGCAGAACGTACAATTGGTAACTGGTATTTTGTACAAATGTTATTAATTGCCATCACCGTTTCCTTGCACCCTGTGGCTCTTGCTTACCCGGCTGCGCTTGCCTTCAGGTGGAAACAGGACCCTGTCGATAAAAAAAGACAACAACAAAATATTATTGGCATTGGTATCACGACCACCATCATTCTTGTCATGCAGCCAGGATGGATTGACCTCAGCTGGTTTATTAATCCATTAAGCACACTATCTATCGCCGTCGCAGGTAGCGACATCTCCGGCATGAGCCAGCCCAACCTGTTCATTGGTCTGATCCCTTTTGTTCTACTGGTCATTGTACTCCTGTATGACTGGCGCTATTTATTATCGAACACACTGGGAACAACACTTTTATTCACTGCGATTGCAGGACTGTTGATTGCAGACCAGGCATGGGCCATGGTCGCGATGAGCCTGTTATTATATCGGGGCACACATTATCTAATAAAAATAAACAAGGCCATTAAAGTGCAGGGTTTCCTGGGTCAGCGTGGGCTCGTGTTTATAGTGATGCTGGTTATCGCCAACCTCTTCATGCAAATTGACACGTCTTACGCGAAACAAATTGCCAGCAACATTCTGTCTCCGGAAGACGAACTGTTTCAAACACTGGCACTGGAAACAGAAAATGCGAGCAATAGTGTCCGCATAGCCAGTCAGTGGCCGGCGCGCACAATGATCGCCGTTAAACACGCTGTTCTGCCTTTGCCTCCACCGGCAGAAAATGGCGAATCATTTTTAAAAATGATAAAGGGCATCAACTACCTGGTCTTCGCCCATAACGCTCCCGAAAACACAAATCTCGCGCGCACAATTGCAGAAGTAAGCCATGATATGAAGACGGTATCAATTCAGCCGGGTGGTGTCATCGTAAAAGTACGTGGCAGTGACGACAATTCGGAAGCTGAGGACATTAAAAAAACACCACAAAAAAACATCCCGCAAGAAAATGAAAGCAGGTAAAATCGAATTAACATTTGAATGTATGGGAATATCACTATGAGCAACGAAGCCAATAATATTGAAGTCAGCG
>JAUWSG010000087.1 GCA_030610155.1 Gammaproteobacteria bacterium | reverse complement strand
GATCTCAGATTGAAAAATAATAAATTACAGATAATAGGAAATAGGAAATAGGAAATAGGAAATAGGAAATAGGAAATAGGAAATAGGAAATAGGAAATAGGAAAAGGGGAAAGTCTATTTTTACATTCATTAGTAGGAAAGGGGATTGTGAATCTCCATACATGTAAAAATAGACTTACCTCCTTTAAGTGCACGTGCATCCGGTGATCCCCATTGCCACAAGTCTTGTTCTCATGAGGGTTTTATTCGCGTGTTAGGGGCAATTAAACGGGGTTTTACTTTAAAAACATAGGTATTGTGGGGTATAATAATTCAGTTTAAGTATCCTTAATTAAAATTAAATATAAGAAATTCCAGTTATTATGAAATTAATGAAAAAAAATGCGTTTGTTGCTGTATTAGTTCTGGCCACGTTATTACTTTTTGCTTGTGGGGGGGCTGAGGAACGGAAGGCGAGTTATATTGCCAAAGCCAAGGGTTATGTGAGTGAGGAAAATTTCGAAAAAGCTCGTATTGAATTAAAGAATGCCTTGCAAATTTCCCCGAAGGATATTGAGGCCAGGTATATGTTGGCTGAAGTGTCTGAAAAGTTAAACGACTGGCAGCAGGCGGCAGCTAACTATCGGTTTATTATCGACCTGGATAAAAAGCATGTCAAAGCACGCAATCAGATGGGGCGTTTGTATTTTTTAAGCAGAAATTTGAAAGAAAGTCGTGAATTAGCGGATGAGGTTTTACGGCTCGATCCCAATGATGTGGGTGGATTAACACTCAGTGCTGCGATTTATGCGCAGGACAATGAAAACGAGAAAGCAATAAATGATGTATTGGCGGCCTTGAAAACGGATCCGTCTAATATTGAAGCATCTGCCTTGTTGGCCTCCTTGTATTCAAAAGTGGGCTTAACGGAAAAATCCGAAAAATTATTTTTGGAAACCATTGAGAAGCACCCGGAAAATATTGAACTGCGTATTTTGCTGGGCGATTTTTATATCAAGGGTAACAAAGATGAAGAAGCCCTGGCTGTTTTCAGGCAAATTACTGAAATTAATCCGGACCTGCTCATGCATCGTGTGCGCCTTGCCTCTTTATTGGTTCGTTTGAACAAGCAGGATGAAGCAGAGAACGTGTTACGAGATGCTATCAGGCATGACCCTGACGGGGTTGAGCCCAAGCTTATCCTGGTCGATTTCTTTATTCGGCAAGATAATAAACAACAAGCTGAAAAGGAATTGTTGGCATTTATACGTCAGGCACCTGAGGCGTATAAGTTACGTAGTGGGCTGGCAAAATTCTATAAGGCGGACGGTAAACCTGATAAGGCCAGGAAAGTGTATCAGGAGATTATCGATGCTGCCGGTGTGACCAATGATGGTCTGGAAGCCAGGGTTAAACTTGCGCGTTTGCTAATGAAAGAAAATGACCTGCAAGCTACAGAAAAATTACTGGATGAGGTGCTCAAGGAAAATGTAAACCATAACGAGGCATTGATTTCTCGTGGCCAGATTGCACTTGCAAACAAGGATGTAGACAGTGCGATTGCTGCTTTCCGTAGTGCTCTAAAGGGTCAGCCAAATTCAGCAGAAATTCGCCTGTATCTTGCAAGGGCGCATATGCTTAACAAGGAATACCGCCAGGCAATAGATAATTTGCAATCCGTGCTTGCTACCGAGAAGAACAATCAGTCAGCTCGTTATACTCTGGCGCAGGCATTTTCTCTCAACGGAGATATTGAAAAATCAATTGAACAATATCAAGCTTTAATCAAGATAGATTCTGAGAATCAAAAATTTCGTCTGTCGTTGTTCAGTCTTTTGATTAAATCCCGAAATTATGTCGCGGCCAGAACGCTGGCAGATGATACAAAAGCGGCGAATAAAGACGATTTTCTTGGTTATTATTTCTCGGGTGTGACTTATCAGTCAGATAAACAATTTTCGGAAAGTATTAAAGAATTAAAAACTGCATTAAGTATGCAGCCAAAGTCAAATAAAATACTCGTCGCACTTGTTCGTTCTCAACTGGCAAACAAATCAAGTGAGGAGGCGATATCACAATTACAGAAATTTATTACGGGCTCACCTGGTGATGTTATCGCTGTTAATTTGCTGGCCGAAATTTATTTAAGAGATAAACAATACAAGCAGGCAATATCGACCCTGGATAAAGCGAAGAAAATAAAACCGGACTGGGTGAATACCTATATTAATAAGGCGCGTGTTTATCTTGCAATCTCTGATAAACAGGCGGCACTTGATGCTATTGAAAAAGGAATAATTAATACTGGCGGTGCTGATGTGCTGGTAATAGAAAAATCACTTTTGTATATAAAATTCGGGGATTATGATAATGCCATCGCTAACTATGAATTGGCATTGAAGACGAAACCGGATTCTATAGTGTTGGCCAATAATCTGGCCATGGCACTGGTAACACACAAGAAAGACAAGGAAAGCTTGTCCAGGGCGCGTGAGCTGATTGATATTTTTATTGATTCAAAATCACCCGCGTTGAAAGACAGTGTTGGGTGGGTGTTGTATAAACTGGGTGAGGTCAATCAGGCGATCCCTTATCTGGAACAGGCTGCTGTAGAATTGAGTGAAGTATCTGTCGTTAATTATCATTTGGGTATGGCTTATTTTGATAAAGGTGATATGAAACAATCTCAGCAATTTCTTGAAAAGGCGCTTGCGGCTAATGCGAAGTTCGATGGCGCAGAAGAGGCGGCGGCAACGCTTGATAAGATTGCCAGGACAGACACGAATGGCACTTAGTTAAACACTTTAGCCGGGATGACGAATTACACATAAATATTTTAAAAATCTCTTAAGCAAGCACTATTGAGAGCGGCCCTGATGGCTGGTTTCAGACGCTAAGGACGACAGTTAAGAGAGCGCCAATCAAACCAGCGTATACGACGGGGGGGGAATGCTCTCTTTGAGTGCATGCAGTGTTTTTTATATAACAATATTTAAGACAGAATAGTTTCTTTAACTTTTATACTTATAAAATACCAGGGGCAAGTATATCCGGTGCGATTTGCATAACAATATAACTTATTTGGCCAACATCCGGGCTTGATAGACGTGGTTAATATATGATCATAATTGTCTTGACCAGCAAATTGTCACAAATATAATGTAAGCAGGTAATCGAGGAGATGCCTGAAAAATAATAATCTCAAAAATCTCACCTGAAAATAATAATACAGTTATGAATATGACCGGGTTTGTACCAGACATGGCGTTTGAAAATTCAGGCGCGACCAGACTTCCTCCAACTCAACGCCTGAATATTCTGGCAGATTTTGCTGAATATGTTGTGACTGGTGATGGTTTGCAACAGGTATTTACTGAGGCCGTTGGCATCTTTTCAAGAGTATTCCAGGCCGAATGTATTATCGCTTGCGAACTACGCTCCGATGGTCAGAAGTTTTATCTACAATCAAAAGCGGTGGATCCGGGCAAATCTTTTAGCATGGACGGGAATACCTTACGTCGATACATAATGGATTTTCTGGTTCGTGATGTAATGGTGTTTGGTGAAGAAAATACGGTGCCACTGGGTCTGGCATCGGCAATAACGGGCAATAGCACGCTAACAAGTGGCGTCAGTGTCACGATACCCGGTCATAACCATCCCTGGGGAATGTTGCTGGTATGCGATGATATAAACAGGGCCTACAGTGACGACGATATATATTTCATCCGGGCAATATCAAACCTGCTTGCCACTGCATTTGAACGCACACGGGTTGATCAGGATCGTCAAATTAATATACGCAGCGTGATCAGGGCGAAGAAGCAGTGGGAATCCACGGTGGATGCCCTGTCAGGTGTTGTTTGTCTTATTGATAAAAAAGGCCGTGTATTACGTGCGAACCGTTCCCTGGAAGAATGGGGTATATGTAAAATTGTTGATATCGGCCGCAAAGATCTGCACCGGGTGCTTCATCCGGGTTGTAAAGATAGAAAATGTTCTTTTAAAAAGGCATGGAACCTGTCTTTCAGTCGAATTGAACAGGAGAACGTCGATTGGGAAATCGCTGATCAGGTATTGAACCGATATTTACATCTCAGTCTTAAAAAACTTTCCGCTGAAGTGGATTCCGAAATCGGAAAGGACGATCGTTATGCCGTGCTTTATATAGAAGATATCTCTGTCCGCCATTCTGAAAACGAGGCCCTGGAAAAATATCAGCATGACCTGGAGGCCGAAGTAAAACAAAGCAGGTCCCAGCTGATAAATGTCGAAGAGCCACTAGTCCAGCAACTTGCCTTGTTGACTGAATTGAATGATATCGATGCAATGGTGTCGAAGACCCGTAAATATAGCTATCTTGTCGATGATACATTGACAGGCGTATATGTATTAAAAGATGGTGAGGTAATATTCTGTAACGCCCGACTGGCGAAAATTTTCAAGTATGAGCGCGAGGAAATGTGTGGCATGCGCATTGAAGACCTGATTTCAAGGAGGACTGGCCATTAATCAGTGGGGGAATGAAATTAACGGCTGATTATGATGTGATGCCTGAGGACAATGTGATAAGAGGTATGACGAAAGATGGAGGCCTGGTCTGGCTTAAAAATATCCTGGTATCTGCTGCTGATAATGAGCACCTGGTGTTTGATATTGGTAACGTCATCGATATCACCGAACAGAAACGCATTGAAAAAAACTTGCGTAAATCTGAAAAAGAGCTGCATGTATTATCATATATGTTATTAAATGCACAGGAAGGCGAGAGAAAGAAAATCGCGTCGGAGTTGCATGATGGATTAGGGCAGCATCTGAGTGCGGTTAAATTTGAAGTCGAGTCCTGCGTGAACATGCTTAATGATAAATTACACAGGAAAGAAGCTGACAAACTTAAGTTATCAGTCAGAAGAATACGCGAAGCGATCGATGAAGTACGTAGAATATCCATGGATCTGCGTCCTTCCATGCTGGATGATCTTGGAATTCTGGTGACGATGGAATGGTTGTGCCGACAATTTCAGGAGGTTTATGCGAATATTGATATTGAGCTGGTAAAGAATATTTCTGAGCAGGAGATTCCCGAAGCTTTAAAAGTGGTTATTTATCGGATACTCCAGGAAGCACTCAATAATATCAGTAAACATTCTTATGCATCAGAGGTTGTTGTACAAATCGAGAAAACCAGCAGCGGGATAATACTTTCGATACAGGATGACGGCGTAGGTATTCATACCGATGGCAAGGAATCAGGTATCAAACATAGCCTGGGTATAAAAAGTATGCGCGAAAGGGCTGTGACATCAAGTGGGTCATTTGACCTGGAGTCTAGTCCCCAAACAGGGGTTTATATCAAGGTAACCTGGCTGGACAAGGAGTTCAGGCTGTTGCGTGATTCTATGTCGTAATCAGGTTGTTTTCGATCGCAAATGCAGTGATGCCCTGTACGTTGTGAAGACTTAGTTTCTTCATCAGGTTGGATCTATGTTTTTCGACCGTCTTGGGGCTGATTGACAAGTAGTCTGCGATTTCCCTGTTTTTCTTTCCTTCAGCAATCAGTTTTATGACTTCACTTTCGCGGCGGGTGAGTATACCGCAGGAAGGAATATTTTGATCGGAGAATTCCGATGAACCTTCGAGGTAACCATTGACCACTTTTCCACATATTGTCGGGCTTAAATAAGAATTGCCAGATAATACGCTATGCAATGCGGTCAACAGGTCAGATCGTGAATCGTCTTTTAGCATATAACCGTCTGCGCCCGCTTCCAATGCGGCACGTATGTATTCTTCAGCTTTATGAACGGTTAATACGACAATTTTGATATTGCTGTGTTTGCGCTTGATTGCGCGTATGGCATCGGTGCCATTTGTGTTTGGCATAGAGAGGTCCATTAAAACAATGTCGGGTTGTAAGTCACATACTGTTTTTATTGCGACTTTGCCGTCATGCGCTTCACCAATGCAGGAGAATTCAGCTGTACTGTCAAGCATAGCTTTTAAACCTTCGCGCAGGATGGCGTGATCTTCAACAATTATAATTTTCCACTGAACCATGGCCATGGTGTGTGCGCTCCCTATTATTGTAGAAACTATTTTTATTATCTGCTGATTTGCTATTTTTATTTAGATACTGACAAATCGCAAGGGAATTGTACAAGAACTTAACATAAAAAGTAAGGGGTATATGAAAAAACTACGTGATTTTACCCATACTTTTTGCTTCTATTTTCAAGTACATTCCAGTAGCGAATTATAGTTTAAAAATAGGCTTGTCAGGGGGGATATTACCCATTTCAGCGGGGATTATTACCACAAACTCTGATATTAGGAACGATCCTAAATCAAGGTATATGGAATGCGAGTAATAATATTTCAAAAACCTATGATTTTTTATATGGTTAATAAATCTTTCTAGAATGAGTCGATATACTGATAATTTCATCTATACTTCCTTTTTTGTAGTGATAATTAGAAAGCGTTTAAACGCACTTTAACTTCTTAAGTCTGGCGACGTATTCGGAATGAGAATAAGCGGTCGTATTCAGACAATCATATCGATCTTGGGCGGGGGTAGTGAGTGTTCAGAGTGCTGGTTGTCGAAAATAACACTGTTTATTCCAGAATGGTGAAGGATTTAATTGTGTCGCAATACGCATTTATCGATGTGCGTGCTGTCGCGACAGGCCAGGAGGCCATTCGAAAAGTAAAGCTGCTGGTGCCTGATATCGTCATTGTCAGTATTCACATTGCCGGCATAAAGGGGCTGGAGCTAGTCGAACGCATCAAGTCTATGCGCGAAGAGACGGTCGTTATTGTGTTATCTAATTTTAATATGAGCGAATACCGGGAAAGCTCATTGGCCTCGGGTGCTGATTATTATTTCAGTAAAGACTTTGCATCTGAAGAATTGCTGCAGGTGATTCATGATCAGCTACCGCCAGAAGAGAAAACCCGGCTCCAGGGAGCATTGTCATTTGATGCCAAAAAAGGAAAAGTATCCAGAGCAGGGAAAAACAAGCCTTCCTGATTAAGAAATAGAACTCAACACTCAGCACCCAACACTCAGCACCCAACACCCAACACCCAACACCCAACACCCAACGCCCAGCACTCATCTTCAGCACTCAGCACTACTACCCCCGTCATTCCAGCGTATGCCGGAATCCAGGTTACCACTACACTCCCATTCTTTCGTCATTCCGGCGCATGCCGGAATCCAGAGATGATGACAGGAACGAATATGTTGCAATTGTCATACATAGTGGAAAGTAAGGTGGTTAGAGGGTGTAGTGGTCGTCTGGATTCCGGTATACACCGGAATGACGGTTTTAGTTAGCGCCCATCACTCAACACTTCGCACTCCACATCCGCCGGGTTATACGCAACTTGCATTGATGATAATATATCGATTATGCAAATATATCCTGCCAGATCGATTGGTTTCAGTAGTATTGTATTATGTCTGTTTTTATATGGTGTAACGGCTCGTGCAACGCCTGTAGTTGAACTACCTGACAGGGCATTGGTTGCAGCCGAGATCGCCATTATCATCAATGATGCCGATGAGCTGAGCAAGCAAATCGGTGAACATTACCGTCAGCAACGACACATTCCCCGTGAGAACCTTGTCCATGTGAGCTTTAAGCCCGGGCTCACAACGATGTCCGTGGCTGAATTCAAGCGCATTAAAACGCAGGTGGATAATAAAACTCCTCCCGGCGTACAGGCGTATGTGCTGACCTGGCTTAAACCATATCGTGTCACTTGTATGAGTATCACCTCTGCGTTCGCCTTTGGGTTTAACCAGGATTATTGCGCGCAAGGATGTAAAACAACAAAGCCTTCCCCTTATTTCAATTCGGATAGTCGCGCACCTTATTCAGACTATGGCATACGTCCAACTATGGTATTGGCAGGGGCCAGTTTTAAGGCAGTTAAGCAACTGATTCAACGCGGCATTGATTCAGATAACACTGCGCCCGGGGGCACGGCCTATTTGATGGACACCCACGACAAGAATAGAAATGTGCGTTCCCTGTTTTATGATAATGCCATCCGCTATATGCAAAACAGTATTAAGGTGAAACGGATTAAAGGCCAGGCTTTGGAGGACCAAAAGGATGTGCTTTTTTATTTCACGGGGCTGGTTAGTGTGCCGGGCATTGAAACAAACCGTTTCTTGCCAGGTGCGATTGCGGATCATTTAACATCAACCGGTGGCCAACTCACTGACAGTAAACAAATGAGCATCATGCAGTGGATTAAAGCCGGTGCAACAGGTAGTTATGGCGCGGTTGTTGAGCCTTGTAATTTGCTACAAAAATTTCCCTACCCATTGGTTGTGATGGACAGATATATAAGCGGTGAATCGCTAATTGAAGCCTATTGGAAAAGTGTCAAGATGCCGGGGCAGGGGATCTTTGTTGGCGAGCCACTTGCACGGCCTTATAGTGGCTACAAGATAATAAGCAAAAGTGGCCAGAAATTTGTTCGTGTCTGGTCTTTAAGTAGTGGTCGATATGTGCTCTCGGGTGCTGTTTCCGGTGTGGGTCCTTATCAGGAATTAGATCAATACCAGGTTATACAACGTGGCCCGCAGGATATTAAATTAAACGATTTGAGCAAGCCGTTCTTGCGATTAAAAAAAGCCGACCATGTAGATTCCTCATTGCGTCATTATATATTTAAATAGTGAATATGGAATGCTTCTAATATGCCAGTTTGGTTCGTAATACGCACCTGCTAAAAACCTGAAGTTTCTACATCCTGGTTGTTTGTTCAGCATGAACAGGTTTGAGCATTAATTTTAATGAACATAGATTCACATGCAAAAATGAATCACTTTGCTATAGTATTTTCTGCCTATGTCTATACTTAGAATATGTTTGCGCATCCAGCCTCCATTATTGCCAGATTCCCCCTCTCTTTGAGTCTCCTTGGCTCAAGTCTTGTATTCGCTCAATCACCAATATCAGATATTGTAATTTTAAGCTCCTGTTTACCTGTATCGTCATCGGGTCAATGCGCGAGTACCGAGTTTAATAATGACAGTATTGCTGATTTCAATTTACTTCCAAGCCCGCCGGGCTTTCAGCAAATTGCCGCGAGAAAAATTAACGAAGGAGAAAACGATACATTCTATATTTGGGCAGAGGATACCCAGGATGACATGGTTGCTTACACCGTAAAAAACAAACCTCTTACTGCGTCATACATGCCAGTTATTATGGGTGACTTTAATGGTGACACGATTGTTAACGATGAGGATATTAATCTCATTACAATATCGGCTGATCAGCTATATGAACAACGATTTGATCTTAATAATGATTTTCAGGTCGACCAGCTGGATGTGGATTTATTGCAAAACCTTCTGGTTGGTCGATCCAGGACTGCATTACTCTTTAGCTGGTTCCCCGGGCCTCAAGAATCCGGATTGTATGAAATAGTCGTCAGTGCAGAAGATGGAACTAACCTGATTAGCCGGGCAACGATCAAATTAACCGTTTACGATATGGACGCACTTGAAAACTATTATTCCTATGATGATGTTTTGCTGATCGTAAATAATCAGTCAGAAGCATCGCAAATGATTGGGCAATATTTTTCTGAAAGTCGTGGCATCCCGACCTCCAGAATTCTCACTATCTCAACGCCTGAAAACGAAACAGTTTCCCGGCAAACTTTTGAGCAGGATATCCGTTTACCCATTGCCAGGTTTATTAGCGATAACGGCCTGAATTCTGTTATTAATTATATTGTCACCACTAAAGGTGTACCGCTTAGAATTTCAGCTGATCAAGTTGCAGCTGACCAGGCCTCTGTCGATTCGGAACTGAGCCTGATATCAGGGCATTTTGCAGATCAAATTGGCGCTGTAAACGCCACGCAAAACCCGTATCATGATTTTGACTTTATATTCTCGAGAGAAATGTTTGGCATTTTTCTGGTCACTCGTCTGACGGGCTATACCGTTAATGATGTATTAACGTTGATCGACAGATCAAGCCAGGCCGAGCAATCTGGTACTTTTGTGCTGGACGTAGATCCTTCTAAAGACAATATTATTGGGCTAGCTTTTGCTAACAGATGGTTGCGCGAAGCTGCCCAAAATCTTGAAACAGCCGGGCATTTTGTTTTTCTGGACGAAACCACGTCATTTGTTACGCAACAAACCAATATACTTGGTTACGCTAGTTGGGGCAGTAATGATGCTAACGATACTAATAATGCGAAACCTGAATTTGTGTGGTTGCCCGGATCTATTGCCGAAACCTTCGTTTCAAGCTCTGCACGGACCTTTACCGCGCCGGTTACTTATGGCCAATCTCTGGTTGCAGACCTGATTGCAGAAGGTGCCACGGGAGCCAAAGGGTATGTATACGAACCCTTCCTGGGCGCGATGGCCAGACCGAACATCTTGTTTGACCGTTATGCCAAAGGTTTTACGCTGGCGGACAGTTTTTTTTCTGCCTCCAGCAGCCTGGGTTGGCAAGGTGTTGTCATTGGCGATCCGAAGATGGCCATTAGCAATTACATTCAGAATCGTAAAGCGAATGATGCTGGTGCGGCGCAAGATAACGGTAAACAACCGACAGGATCGGGTAATACTGCAGGCTCTGGCAGTGTAGATCCCTGGACTTTCACGCTACTGCTACTTATGGCGTCAATTAAATTATTCGGTTATAGAGGAAGGAATAACGGGGTCGTCCATAAGCCAGTCCAGGTCAATCGCTCTGACTAATCTCAGCCTTATCGTTTTCTCATCCGTGGATTCTCACCAGCCATCTGCTTGCCTACCTTCCCAATGCTGACATTGCGCAGTTACAAGGCCTGGTTCATATTCAAATGGTAGTGTTATCGGCCTAATTTTACACCCAAATGGTAGGGTTTTGCCCCATATACAAATATCACGCATCTGATATATTTAATCATGAATAAAATATCGGCTAACAATTGTGCACGGTTGAATGGATCTAGGGGAAAATAATGAAGAAGAATAAGTCACTACTCTTTGCCGCAATAAGCGTCTTAGCCATTAGCTTTGGGCTATGTTCTACAGCAAATGCGATAAGTATATCATTCACAGGAACGTTTTCACAAGATAATGACGTTCAGCTGTTCAACTTTTCATTGGATACAGCATCCGCAGTAACGCTTCGCAGCTTCGGTTATGCGGGCGGCACACAGGCGGATGGCAATGTAGTTGTGGACGGGGGCTTTGATACGTCACTGGCTTTGTTCGATGGTTCAGGTGCTTTGCTCACCCAAAATGATGATGGTATAGGGGTGCCGGCAGATCCAACTACTGGCGGTGCTTATGACGCTGCTCTATTCGACTATTCATTGGGTGCTGGTGATTTCACTGTGGCCCTTATTCAATGGGATAATGTCGCTAACGGTCCAAACTTGAGTGATGGCTTTTTGTATGATGCAGTCTCCAACTTCACTTTTTTGCACAGCCCATGTTCTGCCGGGATGTTCTGCGATGGTTCTGGTGGTAATCGAACT
>JAUWSG010000108.1 GCA_030610155.1 Gammaproteobacteria bacterium | reverse complement strand
TTTTCTCCGTGACCTCCGTGGTAATATTATCTTTTAATTCTTTTCCCCCGTGCGCCCCGTGGTAAAATTTAGTTTTTAAGGTTTTAGATTATGAGCAAAACACCAGATATTTTACAAAAAATTCTCAAGCGCAAGGTTGAGGAAATCGCTGAGCGTAGTCAGAAGGTCAGTATTGACGATCTCAGTAAACAGGCTGAGGCGGCTGGTTCGCCGCGGGGATTTATTAATGCAATCGAACAGACCCTGGATAAAGGCCAGCCTGCGGTCATTGCTGAAATCAAGAAAGCATCTCCCAGCAAAGGGGTGATAAGGGCCGATTTTGATCCACAGCAAATAGCACGGTCTTATGAACAAGGCGGGGCAACCTGTTTATCTGTGTTGACGGATATCGATTTTTTTCAAGGCGCAGATGAATATATCCAGCAGGTAAAACAGGTGTGTAACCTTCCGGTGTTGCGTAAGGACTTTGTTGTTGACCCTTACCAGGTTTATGAAGCCCGGGTGTTGGGGGCTGATTGTATATTGTTGATTGTGGCGGCATTGGATGACACCCGGTTAAAGGAACTGGCCGAATTAGCCAGCCACCTGGAAATGGATGTATTGGTTGAAGTGCATGATCAGGAAGAACTGCAGCGGGCATTGCAATTGAATGCCCGGATGATTGGTATTAACAACCGCAATCTTCGTACATTTGAAACCCGGCTGGAAACGACACTGGAACTCAAGCAATATGTGCCGGCTGATCGCCTTGTCGTGACGGAAAGCGCCATTTATACACTGGACGACGTACAAATGATGCGAAAAAATGGTGTTAATGTATTTTTGGTTGGGGAAGCGTTCATGCGTGAAGCAGACCCGGGTAAACATCTTGCGAGTATTTTTAATCTGGGGACATAGTGCTGAGTGCTAACAAAGCCCGTCATTCCGGCCTGCGCCGGAATGACGGGCCTGGTTTTACTTTATGTTAGAGATTGAGGGTGTGTTGGTGCTTTGTGCGCCTATGACAACAATATTTTTTCCTTTTGCAGAAATAAGCTCTTCTTCTTCCATGTTTTTAAGCACCCGGCCCACCATTTCCCGTGAGCAACCGACAATGCGCCCCAGTTCTTGTCGGGTAATGCGAATTTGCATGCCATCCGGATGAGTCATTGCGTCCGGTTCATTGCATAAATCAAGAAGAGTACGGGCAATTCGACCTGTGACGTCCATGAATGCGAGATGGCCGACTTTTCGACTGGTCCGTCTTAATCTTAGTGCCATTTGAGAAGCTAGTTCAAACAGTATGTCGGGATTATCAACAGCAACCTGCCGGAACTTGCTATAACTGATTTCAGCCAGCTCACATTGTGATTTGGCTCTGACGTAGGCACTTCGGTTGGGACTTGAACCAAAAAGTCCCATTTCACCGAAGAAATCTCCCGCGTTTAAATAGGCGAGTACAATTTCATGCCCATCTTCATCTTCAATCAAAACGGTGACAGAGCCAGATTGAATATAATAAAGTACATCAGGGACATCCCCCGCATAAATAATCAGGCTTTTGGCCGGGTAACGTCTGCGGTGGCACTGTTCAAGAAAACGGTCTATTACTGTCTGTTTGCTGTCTATTTCAGGGTCTAACGGCATATATTCACCTTGGACTACATAAACTAATTCGGTACACCCTTAAATCTATAGCAACAGGTGTATCAACAGGCAAGACCGAATCAATTTGTTGAGTATGTTTTATCCACCACTTGGGTGTTTTAAGCGCTTAAAAACCACTTTAAAAATAAGTATTTACGGGCAATCAGTTGAAAAACGACTATTTGTACAAAGCATAGCAGCAGAAATAGGTTTTCACTGACTCTGCCCCCCGCTATTATTCGTTTTCCAGGATGTTCCCGTAAAAATTATCGGCAGATGGTTTTTTTTCCTTAATATCCTTTTGTAACGTATTGATTCTTAAGAGGAGCTTAATAATTGAAAGCGAGTGTCACATGGGTGCAGGGCGCATCATTCAAAGGAGAATCCGGCAGTGGCCACACTGTTATCATGGATGGTCCACCCGATGCAGGTGGAAAAGATCTGGGTGTCAGGCCAATGGAAATGATTCTGCTGGGGGTAGGTGGGTGCACTGCGTTTGATGTCATGCTGATACTGCAACGAGGACGTCAGGCTGTGACTGATTGTGTTGTGGCGCTTGAAGCAACACGCGCGGACACAGAACCCAAGGTGTTTACTCATATTCATATTCATTTTGTTGTAACGGGAAACAGTTTAAGCGAAAAGCATGTAAAACGTGCGATAGAGTTGTCAGCGGATAAATATTGTTCCGCTTCTATTATGCTCAAGAAGGCAGTAGAGATTACCCACGATTATGAAATTATTGAAGCTGACTGAATCAGCGGGTTTGTTAGTGCAAGATTATTCGGGAGTTTGAGATGCAAAGACCTGATCCAACGGCGGGAATGCGCCACGTTGCGCTTTTTGTAAATAAATTCGAAGAGTGCGAGAAATTTTATGTTGATTTAATCGGTATGCAGGTTGAGTGGCGACCGGATGCAGATAATGTTTATTTGTGTGGCGGTAATGACAACCTGGCGTTACATCGTTCAGATAAAGATTTTTCCGGGCCGCAACACCTGGATCATATCGGTTTTATTATTGATGATCCCGAGCAGGTCAGTGTCTGGTATGAATACCTATGTGAGCATTCAACAGAGATGAAAACGCAACCACGCGATCATCGTGATGGTGCGCGCAGTTTTTATTGTGCGGATCCTGATGGTAATACCGTGCAATTTATTTACCACCCGCCCTTGTCCGTGGTCAAACGGAAAAGTAACTGAAGAACGGGGACAGTGATGAAGGTCAGCACCAGAAGCTCAAAGTCAGGTTTGGCGACGCATGTTAAACCAATTAAAAAAATCAAGCTCAAGGACTTTAACAACCTGACCAAGACCTTGAGTTTTAATATCTATGATATTTGTTATGCAAAAACCAAACAGCAGCGGCTCGAATACATCGAATACATCGATGAAGAATATAACTCTGAAAGGTTGACGAAAATACTCGTCGAAGTGGCCGATATTATTGGTGCCTCGATACTTAATGTTGCGCACCAGGATTATGAGCCGCAGGGTGCCAGTGTGACCATGTTGATTTCTGAAGAGCCGATCAAGTCACAAAAACTGACAAACCCTGAAGCGCCCGGGCCCTTGCCGGATGCCGTGGTTGCTCACCTCGACAAAAGCCATATAACCGTGCACACCTATCCGGAAAGTCATCCTGATAATGGCATCAGTACGTTTCGGGCAGATATCGATGTCTCTACCTGCGGGCGTGTTTCGCCGCTGCGGGCACTCAATTTTCTGATACACAGTTTTGATTCAGATATCGTCATCATGGACTACCGTGTCAGGGGCTTTACCCGTGACGTTAAGGGCCGCAAGCATTACATAGATCATAAAATTAATTCGATACAGAACTTCATCGCCAAAGACACCAGTCAGAAATATCAGATGATCGACGTCAATGTGTACCAGGAAAACCTTTTCCACACTAAAATGATTCTCAAGGAGTTTGATCTTGATGATTATTTGTTTGGTGTGGACGGGAAGGACCTGAAACCGGGGGAGCAGAAAAAAATCCGCGGACGATTACGCAAGGAAATGCTGGAAATATTTTATGGCAGAAATGTCAATGGCTCGCCGGTCAGCTGACACGCCAGAACTTTCTTAAACCCAATAAGCTGTGCGAGTCATGATTTTAGATGTTAATGCCATGAGTTTTTTCACTGGTTTCGGTAATGATTTCCCGCCTGCCTGGATGGCCGCAGTCGCATGATGCCCTTCGTCTTCGCGCATTTTTTCCAGAATGGCTTTGCTTCGATTGTCATTTTCCGGTAGTTGAGACAGATGCTCGTCCAGGTGTTTAACGACCTGGTGTTCTGTTTCCGCGACAAAACCAAGGCTCCACTTGTCGCCTATGATGCCGGCAATAGCGCCAATGGCTGCTGAGCCTGTATACCAGAGTGGATCAAGATAGCTGGTATGGGTGCCCATTTCATTTGCACGTTTTCTGCACCACGCAAGATGATCATTCTCCTCCAGCGCAGCACGTTCCATTTTTTCCCGCACATCAGGTAATTTTGCTGTCAGTGCTTGTCCCTGGTACAGACCTTGTGCGGCCACTTCACCGGCGTGGTTAATACGCATCAATCTGCCGGACAGGGTTTTGTCTTCTGCGGTGAGTTCGGTTTCCTCGATAGCCTCTGACGGATTTGGTCGCTCGGTGACCTGTGGTGTGCCAAACACGGTTGCAATGCCCTTGTCGAGCAGCATTAATAGCCGGTCTGTTTCTGAGTAGTCACGTGTTGTCATGCTGAGACATTAGCATGTTTTAAGATCTTTAACCACGGAGGCAAGATCAAGACCAAAGATTTACCACGGGGAACACGGGGCGCACGGGGGGGGTAAACATTAAAAAATGGTTTTTCTTTCATTCTTTATACCCCGTGTTCCCCGTGGTAAATTTTTGGTTTTGATCTTGCTTGGTTAAAGGCCTTGTAATTGCCGATCAATGAGCACAACCGGATGAAGCACCTCGATGTCCGGGTTGTTTTCTTTCAGGCCTGCTGAGAAATGCAGTGCGCAGCCAATGTTGGATGTGACGAGAATATCAATGGGGTGTTCTGTGATATTTTTTAATTTTTCGTCGCGCAGTGAATTGGCCATTTGAGGATGCGTCAACATATAACTCCCGGCGGCGCCACAACATTGTTCATTACCGGGCAAGGCTGTTAAATTAATATCTGGAATTCGCCCCAGTATTTCGTAGGGTTTGTTATGTTGATGTAATACCCGGCGTAAGCTGCATGGGTCATGTATCGCTATCGTTTTCTTTAATGGTTTTAAGTTCACATTCTGCGGCCAGCTAACGCGCGATAAAAAAGTATTGATGTCAGTTACTTTTTCAAAAAACGTATTGCTACGGTTGTTCGTCTGACTTGTTAAATCAGGGGTTTGTGACGATTCGGCCAGTGAAACACCACAACCGCTGGCGGTTGTAATAAGGGCGTCGATTTTTAATTGGCTGAATGTTTTTATATTGCGGAATATTAAATCAGATGCCTGGGCTTGCGCGCCGTTATGTTGGTGTAGTGCGCCGCAACAAATCTGGTCAGCGGGAACATGAACACCATAACCTAATCGGGTCAGGACATTGATTGTTGCTTGCAGTGTTTCCTGGTCCAGTGTTCTGGCAATGCAGCCGGTGAACAATGCGACATCACCCTGATGTGTATTGTCCGGTTGGTAATAAGACTGCCAGCTGGCTTTTGCTGGAATGGTGGGCAAGGTCTTGTTAAGTACCGCCAGCCTGGATTTGTTTGCCAGCAAGCTGTGCGACATTAGCCACTGAAAACCTGTGCGTTGATAGCAGCGCAATAATGAAAACAGAGCTGAAAGTAATGCCGGACTTTTTATCGCCGCCAGGCCTGTTTTTTTCAAAATCCGGGAAGACAACCTGTCGTGACAATTTGCTTCGATAAGACTGTCTGCGTTGTCGATGATGACACCGAAAGGCACGTCGGATGGGCAAATGTCTTCGCATGCGCGGCACTTCAGGCAATTATTCAGATGTGTCTTGAATTTTGGGGTGATTTTCAGCTGCCCGGCCAGGAAGCCCTGCACCAGTGAAATGCGTCCCCGAGGTGATTCACCCTCGTCCAGGGTTTTCAGGTAAGTAGGGCATACTTGTGAGCACATTCCGCATTTAACACAGCGGTCAGTAAATTGTTCTAGCTTGGAATTGGTAATCAAAATAGTTAAATCAGTTGTTAGTTAAAAGTTACGGGTATTAAAACCATTTTTACCACGGAGGTCACGGGGAAAAGACCTTTAAAGAATGTTTATGCCACGGAGGTCACGGAGAAAAACTTTATGGTTTTAGTCCCCTCTCCCTTTGGGAGAGGGTTAGGGTGAGGGTAGAACTTGAATTCAAGTCCAGTATTCTTATTTTACCCCTCCCCTCATCCCAACCTTCTCTCAAAGGGAGAAGGAGCTAAAGCAACATTCTTTTCTCCGTGACCTCCGTGGCTAAACCTATCTTTTTTTGATCTTGCTCCCTGTGCTTCCCGTGGTAAATCCAGATTTTGTTTTGCTCCTGGTCTTTCCTCCGCGGTAAAAATCAGATTTTAACTTGTATCTTGCCGCCAGTATCTTGAATCTTGTATTATTAAAATATGTATTACAAACACCATATCTTCTTTTGTACCAATATTCGTGATGATGGGCGAAAGTGCTGTCAGGATGCGGATGCCAGGAATATGCGCGATTATGCCAAGGCGCGTACCAAAGAACTGAAACTGGCAAAACCTGGTGGCGTGCGGGTCAATATCGCAGGCTGCATGAACCGTTGCCAGGAGGGGCCAGTCGCCGTGGTTTACCCTGAGGGTGTCTGGTACCGCTACAAAAATAAAGACGATATTGACCGGATCATCGAAAATCATCTGATGAAAGGGCAAGTGGTGGAAGATTTGAAAATATAATCAGTGGTCTCTTCTCTGTCGTTATAACCCATTGTTATTGCTGAGATAAATAGTTTGTAAATAAATGCGTGATTGGCTTGCCTTATTAATAAGAGTAGTCTAATATTCTAATACAGTGTTTCTGCAGCCCCCCTTGTAGATTCACTGTAACCCCCTTCAAGCAGTGATTTCGCGGCTCCTCCCCGAGCCGCGTTTTTTTTGGCTTTTTTTTATCACTATAAGGGTTTAATATGCCGCATACTATTGACACAGGGCATGGTGAATCGTAATATTTCCGACCTTTTAGTACGATGATCAAACGGAGCTTTTACAGGTAATGAAGACCTTTAGCGCGACACCTTCAGATATCAAGCAGGATTGGTATCTTATTGATGCAAAAGATAAAATTCTCGGCAGACTTGCGACTGAGGTTGCCAGACGTTTGCGTGGAAAGCATAAGCCGGAATATACCCCGCATATGGACACCGGGGACTATATAGTCATCATCAATGCTGACAAGATCAAAGTCACGGGCAAAAAGACGGATGATAAAATCTATTACCACCACACAGGCTACCCTGGTGGCGTTAAATCAATTGCTTATAAGGATCAAATGGTCAAAGCACCGACACTGATCATTGAAAAAGCAGTTAAAGGTATGTTGCCAAAAAATCCTCTGGGTCGGGCGATGTTTAAAAAGCTGAAAGTCTATGCAGGCTCTGAACACATGCATACCGCACAGCAACCCAAATTACTGGAACTGTAAGATCACAAAAACAGTTTTAACTATCAGTTTTTACTAACAGACTATTGCTTAACAACGCGGATTAACAACGGAAAGTCTATGTCAAATCAAACAAATGCTACAGGTCGTCGAAAAAGTTCTACCGCACGGGTCATCATGACGTCAGGTGCCGGCGGCATCACTATCAATAAAAGGTCGATTGAAGAATATTTTGGCCGGGAAACGTCCCGCATGATAGTGCGCCAACCGCTGGTAACAACCGAATTGCAGGATAAGTTCGATATAAAGGTTAATGTACGTGGTGGCGGTAATACTGGACAGGCAGGCGCCATTCGACACGGCATTACACGTGCCTTGATCAAATATGACGAAACCCTGAGACCGATACTGCGTAAAGCAGGTTTTGTAACACGTGATGCGCGTGAAGTAGAGCGTAAGAAAATTGGTCTTCACAAAGCCAGAAAGCGTCCACAATACTCGAAGCGTTAATTTTTTATCGTTTTATAAAGTGTTTGTTTTCAAAAAGCCCGCTGAACGTGAGTTTAGCGGGCTTTTCATTTTTATAATGCATGTATCAATCAGCGGCAGGACGACGGACTCTGACTCAGTCAATCGCGGTTGTATTTAAGTCAAATTTTCACTTGAGTTATGCTCGGCTAGTTCAGATTTGTAATTCTGTATTTATTCTTTTATCTTTCGCCTGTAATCTTTGCTCTGTTCTTCTGGGGAATCGTCCAACGGTAGGACTGCGGTCTCTGACACCGTCAATCCAGGTTCGAATCCTGGTTCCCCAGCCAATATCTACGTACTTCCGTGCACGCACAATCTATCTTACTTGAAACCAGGATTTGAACCGTTACAGGTTCGACAAATTCGCTGGGAGCGAATTTGAACAGCGCAACGTAGTGGAGCTGGCCCGAAGGGCGGAGCACATGGACGTGCGACGTAATCCTGGTTCCCCAGCCATATTACAATTAGTCCACCAACCATAATGAAAAAAGCTATCCTTGGACTACGTTTTTTGTGTTATGTAAAATTTATAAAAGCCATAACAAGTTTTACAACAAACCAGACAATTTTCTCCCGTCATTCATCCGCTGATCGAACAGATCTCAAGCACAATATCTCATTATCTTGTCGTCTCAATGCATTTTGCTTTATAACGTTTACGATTATGTTAAGTAGTGAAAATGATAAGCAGCCTGTTAAACGCGCCCTGGTGTGAACCTGATCACATTATATTTATCTGTTGTATCATTTTAGCAACGCGAAACTGGTTGTATTCAAAGTTTTTTTAATATTTGTTGCACATTTGCGAAAAGATGCTATAAATACTTTAAGCAATTTGTATCATTTAGATTGAACATAAGGATTGTTGCTGTTGTTATTTTGTTTTTCAGGATAAATGACTAATTTTACTGTTTATTAGATAGATCTATTTTTTTACTAACTTAAAATCATCGGGGAGATGAAAATATGAAGAAAAGTCTTATTACTTTAGCCGTTCTTGGTGCGGCAGTTGCACTGCCGCAAGTCACAATGGCGGACGTTAAGGTTTATGGCCAGGCGCAAGTGGAAGTGGCCAGTTATTCTATTGACAATGTTGCACCAGGCGGAGACGGTATTTCAGTTGAAGATAACGCGCGTGGTCGTGTTGGTGTTGTTGCAACAGAAGATCTGGGCGACAATCTGAAAGGTCTGGCCAAGTTTGAATTCAAGGCAGATACTGCTGATGGTACTGCGAGTAAAAACAGTGATGCGTCATTGACTGCTCGTGAAACCTGGGTTGGTTTGAAAGGCGGCTGGGGCCAGTTTGAAGCAGGTCGTATCAGATCAGAATACAAATACGCTGGTGGTGTAAAATATGATCCTTTTGTTGCCACTTCACTGGAAGCACGTGGTAAAGGCGGTATGTCTGGTGGTGCTTTTGGACACAACAGCTTCCTGACAGATTCAATCGCTTATCGTGTAAAAGCCGGTCCTGTCAAATTAGGTATCACTTATGATCCTTCAGAAGATGCAGGCAAAATGTCAGCTGCAGCCAAGTTTGGTGCCAAGAAGTGGGAAGCATTTATTGCATTAGTTGATGAAGGTGATGGTGGTAATCCTGCCGCAACTTCCTCTCCATCAAAGATGAAATTTGGTGGTAAATTTAAATTTGGTAACAACACAATCACTGGCCAGTATGAACTGCTTGATAACGATACCGGCGCTGCTAACGGCGATGAGCCAACCATCCTGTTCCTGGGTTATCAGCTTAAATTGGGCAAGAACGTCCTTGTTGCACAATATGGTCTTACAGACGCGGATTTTGGCGGTGTAGGTGACGTAGACATGCTTACAGTGGGTATTATCCACAAGTTCAGCAAAACAACCCGTATCTTCGGTGGTTACCGTTCAACTTCACCGGACGTAGGACCGTTGGCTGCTTCAGCTGACGTAAGTGTCATCAGTGTTGGTTTGCGTAAAGACTTCAAATAAGACCTTTTATTTGAATAATAATAAAGTTGTTTAAATTATTAGCGGGGCCTTACGGCCCCGTTTTTTATTGCCTGGATTTTAATGTAAGATGAGTTCCTGATATATGGTTGCTCAGTGAAGCGTGAGTGTGGTCTAACTTTAACTGTGAGTAGATGATGACAAGTAAAATGCCTAAAACCAAAAAAGGAAAACTGACGATGGCCAAACTGGCTGACCGCCATGCGCTTTATCAAAAAGCGGTGCAGGC
>JAUWSG010000073.1 GCA_030610155.1 Gammaproteobacteria bacterium | reverse complement strand
CTGCAACACAGTATTGTGTAACGCAGTCTCTTCTGCATCAGCATTTATAATGGTAAGCGCTGAACGATCAGTTGAAATCCGTCTAATCTCGTGACTATCGCTCCGGGTTTCTGTTGTTGCTTCATCTAACAGCAGGCTGGATTGCCCGCCCGTCATCATCAAATAAACATCTGCAAGAATCTCGGCGTCAAGCAGTGCACCATGCAATTCCCGGCGAGAATTATCAATAGTGTAACGCTTGCATAACGCATCCAGGTTGTTTTTCTGTCCGGGATGAAGTTTGCGAGCCAACACTAATGTATCAACAATTTCACTTAACTCTGAAACTGGCGGTACATCCTTTGATAATAAACCAAACTCGTTATTAATAAACCCAACATCAAAAGGCGCATTATGTATTATTAATTGCGCCCCCTTGATAAACGCAACAAATTCATCAACGATCTCGTTAAAACGGGGTTTGTCCTTTAAAAACTCTTCAGTAATACCATGAACATTCAAAGCCCCTTCATCACTCTTACGATCTGGTTGTATATATTGATGAAAGCGATTCCCGGTAAGCCGCCGGTTAATAATTTCAACACAACCAATTTCGATAATCCGATGACCTTGAGAATACTCCAGGCCGGTTGTTTCAGTATCTAATACAATTTGTCTCATAATAGTTGTTCCAATTCGTGTTCACCGCAAAGGCGCGAAGGACGCAAAGTTTTTTACTTTAAATAAACATTAAATTAATTGTGTGGTGTAAAAAAAGCAGTAAAATTTTGAACTCATTTTTTTAAATAATAATTTACACTTTGCGCCCTTCGCGCCTTTGCGGTAAATATTGATTTTGATAGCTAGTTCATCAACTGTTGGCAAGCAATTCATCAATGCCTATATTGGCCAGCGTATCCGCGATTTCATTCTCCGTGTGACCTGTGTGGCCCCTCACCCAGTGCCAGTCTATTTGATGATCGTTTACCGCCTTATCAAGCCGTTGCCATAAATCGACATTCTTCACCGGCTTTTTTGCCGCCGTCTTCCAGCCTCTTTTTTTCCAGTCAACTATCCATGACGTAATACCATCCATCACATACTTTGAATCTGTGGTTAAATTGACGTTGCAGGGTTGTTTTAACGACTCCAATGCCATAATAGCCGCCATCAGTTCCATCCGGTTATTGGTCGTTTCTTTCTCGCCACCATGCATTCTTTTTTCATGACCGTCATATCGAAGCAACGACCCCCAACCACCCGGTCCCGGATTACCTCGGCACGCACCATCAGTAAAAATTTCCACTTGCTTCATAAAACTTTCTCTCGATTCTGTGGTTCTACAACACCATCAGCAATAAACCGACGTCGCGGCCGCCACCTGGGCTTAATCGGTGTAAAGGTAAAAACGCGCTTCTTCGCAACCAATGTATAACTTGCACCAAAGACCGGCCAAAATCTTTCACCCAGCGTTTCTATAAACGCTAATTTGTCCATAACTCCATCATGATTAACAGGAGGTCGATAAAATACATGTTGCGTGGAAATGATATCGAATCCCAGCAAAGACAACCAATCCTTTATTCTGGAAAGGCTTAAAAATCGACCACACCATGGAGCTTGCTTGCGCCATCCAAGCGCCAAACGCCAGAACATCCAGGGACTCCAGGGATTAAACCCGGTGATGACGACATGACCTTCCGGAATCAACACACGATCCACTTCTCTTAGAACCTGGTGCGGATTGCGACTGAATTCAAGAACATGTGGCATCAGTATCACATCCAGCGAATCGGATGCGATGGGTAATGCTTCCGGTAAGCCACCAATCACTTTCTTGCTTAAATTACCACCCAGATCCACGCTACCAGCATCACGCTGCAACACCATACAGTCTGGAATTAATGAGGATGCTAATAAGCTGTCTTCCGTTATCACGCCTACCTGTAACAAATGATAACCAAATAAATTAGCCAGAGTTTCATCCAGTTCGGCTTTTTCCTGTTCAAGTAAGCGCCGACCTGCTTTACTGCGGTACCAGTCTCTGAGCCCGACTACGGCAGCGAGATCTGATCCACACTGATGATTATGTTTTTTCTTGCTTCTCTTCATACCTAATGTTTAGATTCAGGTTTTCAAGCGAAAATCGCATATTTTCAATTGATCATACTTTAATGTGAGCATTAAAGTATTGAGTAATTTGACCGACTTTTTGTTATATATAACATAGTTAGAATGAGTTATTAACTACATGATTAATATGAATATTATAAATATCAAAACAGTACTGACAGGCCTGATTTCGATCATTCTGGTGCTTATTGCCAGCGGCTGTGCAACAAACACGCAGCAGCCCTCTGCTTCAGCGACAGCGTCCGATTCAACCACCCGGGCAGAAGCATCGCTTATACAGGATTATTCACAGTCTTTAGCAGATACAGACCGTGGTCAAAATCAATCTGAAAACGTTGCTGTTGAAAGGATCCACTATCTTCCTCAAAATGCGCCCGGCGATATTGAGCTGCTGGTCGATACTTTCGAATCCAATGCTTACGCGCGGACCGGCCATACGCAGTACAGTCAGGATTTGCAAAGCCCGGCCATTGATAAACTTTCATCAAATCATTCTACCGTAATAGATCTTTCATTCCTGAATGATTCAAATATCAACATCGCGCCAAAAGATCTTTGGGACAGAATACGACAGGGACTTAAATTAGATTATTCCCACCCGCGTATAAAAGGTGACCTCAAGTGGTATCGTGAACACCAGGCCTATCTCGACCGCGTAGTTGATCGCGCAACACCGTATTTGCACTACATCGTTTCAGAAGCAGAAAGACGCGGCATACCAACCGAAATCGCATTACTACCCATCGTAGAGAGTGCCTTCCAACCATTTGCTTATTCACATGGTCGCGCTGCGGGCATCTGGCAGTTCATACCCGGTACAGGAAAAATGTATGGGTTAAAACAAAACTGGTGGTACGATGGCCGCCGCGATATATACGCATCAACTGATGCTGCCTTCAGATATTTATCGTCTTTAAATAAACAGTTTAATAATGACTGGCTATTGGCCCTTGCTGCATATAACTCCGGAGGGGGGACAGTCAGAAAAGCCATAAGAAGAAATAAACGAAAAAACAAACCAACAGATTTCTGGTCATTACATTTACCAAAAGAAACGCGTGGCTATGTACCAAAACTACTGGCTATATCCAGTATTGTCGCCAACCCGGCAAAATACAACATCAAGCTCAAAAGCATCCCTGATACCGCCTACCTGGAAAAAGTTCATTTCGAAGGTCAAATCGACCTGGCACTCGCCGCCGAACTTGCCGGTATTACACAAAATGATATATACCGATACAACCCTGCATTTAATCGATGGGCAACAGACCCGAATGGACCCAATTTCCTGCTGGTGCCAATAGAAAATGTCGATCAATTTTCTGAAAAACTGGCCAAATTACCGCCGCAAAAAAGAACAAAATGGAAGAAACATCGTATTCGTAACGGTGAAACACTGGGACAGATTGCTCGACGTTATAAAACAACACCCAGTGTCATCAGGCAAGTTAACAAATTTCGCGGTAATAATATTCGGGCAGGAAGAGACCTGATTATACCTGTTGCAGTTAAGCAATTCAGCACTTATACCCAAACAGCTGACTATCGAAAGAAAAACATTCAAAACACCAAAAGAAAAGGCACAAAAGTCTCCTACAGGGTCAAGACAGGCGACACATTCTGGGATCTCTCACGTAAATATGGTGTTAGCGTAAGGCAATTGGCAAAATGGAATTCCATGGCACCAAGAGACCCACTCAAGCGTGGACAAAGATTGACAATCTGGTCCAAAAAAGGCAAGTCACGTAATGCAATCTCACGTGCAGCCCCTCCCTCCAATGAAATAACGCGTAAAATTAATTATGTGGTACGAAAAGGCGACTCTTTAGCCCGTATCGCAAGTAAATTCAGCGTCACAATTTCACAACTACGTCGCTGGAACCGCTTACCAAAAAACAAATATCTGCAGCCTGGCCAACGCATCAAATTATTCATCGATATTACCCGCCAATCCGGATAAACCCAGGACCTTAGACCTTTTACCGCGGGGCGCACGGGGAAAATATTTTATTATTAAAGGCACTTTATGCTTTTAGGTATTGGCCACGGAAATCATGGAGAATATTTTTGACAGCTCTTTCGCCCGTTCGCCCGACGAAAAAAAATAACAACCCTCTTGTTTTCTCCGTTACCTCCGTGGCAAAATAATATTCTTTAATGCCTTTCCCCCGTGCGACCCGTGTTCCCCGTGGTAAAAGGTCTTAGGTTTGTATTTTAGTTATTTACACGAGAGTCCCGATGACCGACAAAGAAGGTGTCATACAATATCAGCTTGATTTCACAGCGGGTCCATCTCCCGACCGGCAACAGATAAATGAACTTAATGCCTGGAGACGCATTTTATTTTTACTCCACTTGATAGGACAAGACCCCGATCGTTATGAAGGATATGGTTTCGGTAATATTAGTTGTCGTTATCCGTTAAACGAAAAACAAAAAAACACACCAGAATTTATAATCAGTGGCTCACAAACGGGACATTTACCTCACCTGGGAAATGAGCACTATGCCGTTGTCACGGAATTTGAGCCACTTCAAAACAAGATCTGCGCTACCGGCTCCATTAAACCATCATCAGAAGCGTTAACACACGGCGCAGTCTATCAAGCCAGTGCTAACATAAATGCTGTATTTCATGCCCACAGTCCCGAGATCTGGAATCATGCAGATCAACTGGCTATATCTGCCACAAACAAGCATGTTCGCTATGGCACACCTGCCATGGCGGAAGAAATTAATCGACTAATGTCAGAGCCTTCTGTTATCGACACCCGCATATTAATTATGGCTGGACATACAGATGGGGTCATTACGTTTGGCAATACCGCTGAAGAGGCAGGAAATACGCTAATAGACTATTATTCTCAAGCATTGCAACTTCAAGACCGGTGAGAAAGACCTTATACCACGGGGGACACGGAGGTCACGGAGAAAACCTTTTTGATTTAAGTTCCTTCTCCCTTATGGGTGAACCCTCTCTTTTTTCTCCGTGACCTCCGTGGCTAAACTTGCCTTTTCGGTTTTTTTCCCCGTGCGCCCCGTGTCCCCCGTGGTTAAATGTCTTCATTAACCATCCTTCATCGCAATAATTTTATCTGGCACAAGCCCTGGCGAACGCGATTGTAACCTGGCAATACGTTCATGCCCTGATATATCATAAGAAACTGTAATAGCGCGAACTGAATATGCTTCCAGTGCGCGACGCTGCCCGGGGAACTCACCAATACCAAAAACTTTTTTACCCATATGAAAATCATCCAGAAATCGTATAAATGCCCGGTACCCTGTATACAATTTCGTGAGCTTGAGTTTTCCAATTTTAATCACAATTTCAACATTGCCACAATCGCGAGGTGACCAGACAAAAAGTCTACTGACAGGATAATTTTGATTGAGTAGACCCTGATCACCGTTGAGACAATAAACCGTTAATCTTGTCTCATGGGGTTTCACGCTGGCTTCTACATTTACATCAGTGGGAAGTGTAGAAATATTCACACTATATGAACCATTTATTGCATCAGCTTCAAGCGCACGTCGGTTTAAAAAACCAATAAATTTTTTGGAAAACTGGATATGCCCACCATACAGTTGCCTTGATTTATATCCAGTTGTTAAATTGACTTGCAAAAAAGACGCAAGCTCAGCCTTTTTAAATTGCCAGGCAGCACCATCAACTCCCTGTAAGCGATCGATCAATTCCCACCCGTTCAGTCCCGGTTCTTCTGCCAAAACCCCTTGTTGCCACTTATGCTGTAGATGAATTTGTGCTTCTTCAAGTAAAACATGCCAAATTTGATTCATTTGATTTGATAATAATTGCCAGAACACCTCTTCGTTGGCATTCCCCTTACCCAGTTTTTGTTTGAGTTTTACCAGAAACCTGGCATTTTTATTCACAGACTGTTTCACTATGCCTGTTGACGCGCTTGATTCATGAAAAACAGCACTGACCAGCTGGTAGGCACTTTCCGGTGTTTTGAGATGACGCACCATATCACGCAAGGATTCTTTATATTCATTCAAATAGACTATTGCTTCCTTATCCAGAATATATTGTTTTTCAAGGCTATGTGTATCAACAGACCTATGCTGCCTACCAACCTTATTAAGCAGACTTTTACTCTTGTCTGTAATTTTTACCAGTAATCCATCTTTTACAGTCTTGTCTTGATCTGCCGTGCTCAACTTTATAAAACGGTACAACAAATTAACCCATGGCGGTGTTTGTACTGCATCGTGGGCAAGGCCACGTACAGGCGCTAATGCAATCGCAGCGTCATGAATAACACGGTAATAAGGTGAATTATTTTTTGATAAATTATGGGCCAGATCAATTCTGCTCTCACGACCTGTCCAGATACCTTGACCCTGGTAAAAATTACCCAGAAATAATTCCCAATGATTAAAATAGGCTATTCGGTAACTTTCCAGGTAGCGCCTTTTCAAGTTTGAAAAATTTTTACTGTCCTTATTTGCCAACTCAATCTCGGCCAGCACTTCATTAATCCGTCGCCAACCTTCCGGCGTATATGCAAAATCAATAACCAGGGACTTGCCATCCGGCAATTTTTTATTTTCACCCCAATAAGACGTTGTACCCGGGAATGCAGATTTCCCCTGACTACTTGCCCAGCGTGTCAACCAGTTTAGTCCTCTACCCTTTCGGTAAAGGAGCGCTTTCATCCTGTTTTGATCAGCCAACAGGCCTTTATGCAACTCGTTTTTATCCCTTTGCCATTGGAAATAGGTGTTATATGTTCTGGCCAAATGGTCTGATGACGTGTTCTTTAACTCATTATCCGGCACATTCAATAGGAAATGAAAATACGGTGTTTTACTACCCTCAACATTTCTGTTGTCCCGGCGAAGTGATTTTATTGATGTTCGAAATAAATTAATACGCCTTGCCAGATAAGTAATATGATTTTCAACATGTAATAAGGAAGTCTCTTCTGGTGCCTTTATCAAGGATTCATCCAACAACATATCGAGTGGCCTTATAACACCTTCTTTATAACGCATGACATATACGTCTTTTAAAACACCAGAAATACTCTCTGCCTGGCGCAACCCCATCAATGGATGCCACAACTGATTTAAATTATCATCCAACTTTAGTATTGATGTTCTAAACTGATCAGCGGACGAAATATCATTAAATAGGTTATGATTGACTGTATCTGATCGCGGCATGACATTATAAGCGTTACGCATTTCTTTCAGATTTTTTGTAAACGACAGCGTTAATAAAGCCCCAAAAACCAGACTACATAAAACTACTGACACCAAAGCCAAAGAACCAGACAATTGATGTAATCCTTTCCTCCGACCTGATGGTCGAACTGGATATTGATCATTGAAAATGGTTTTTATAAATAATTCTTTTGAAAACAACCCTTCGCCAGATAGTGGTCGAATAAACCGGCCACTATCATCAGGTACAGACACCAAAGTTGTTACTTGTTTTTGATGAGCACTGGAAAAATATAACCCACGTAAACCTGCATGTTCCTTTCGTTCATTTTTTTCAAATATTATTTCAGCACAGTCAATCAATGACTTCTGCAGCTTCAGAAATCTTTCAGGTAAAAAAACAAATGAGGCGAATATATCCTGCGAGTATTGCGAAGCCAAAACAGACAAACGTAGCTTTCTGAATTTTTGATACATATCATTGAACGTCTTTTCTACGAATTGTCGGACCGATTCTGCATTATTTAAACTGCCCATCGCCTGTGCATTAACACCATCGGGTAACTGCCCGTAAAATTCCAACATACCCTCAATGGCATCACACTGGGTGACTATGATATAGACCGGGCATACTATCCCAAGGTGGTCAATTGTTTCATATATACATTTTCGTAGATTGGCCGCTTCAAGTTGAATAACATTCCCGCCAGCAAACAATTTTTTTGCAGATATACAGACCACAATACCATTTAGTGGTACTTTCTTACGTGTTCTACGGATACTTTCAAGGCATCTTCGCCATTCAGTCAGATCACCCTTCGTCTTTTGCTCTACATACCGGCCTGGTGTATCAAGCATGAATGCATTTTCGAGAAACCACCAACCCGATGTGCTATCACAACTATGTGACGCGATTGCAGATAGTTCCATAAAGGGAGTGGCAGTATGGCTATTTTTGATCACCGTTGTTTTACCTGCCCCTTCCGCGCCGATTATCAGATAACGAGGAATATTATCGAATGAATCATTATCAGAAAGATATCCTGTTTTTATTTTTCCTCGTATAGAGCCCTTCCAGTTCTTTTTAATACGACGAAATAACAAAAAGTAATTAACAGCGAACTTTTTCCTATCCAGCGTGGATAAATAGTGTTTTCTAAACCAGACTCTAACAACAGGTATAAAACGAAATAAAAATACTCCTGAGAATATCACGCCGATGAATACCAGAATAATAATCAGGGAACTCCAGACAGGCCAATGCATATATAGTAATAGCATCACATCAGCCACCACCAGAAAAATCAGCGTTAACGCAATTAAAACCCACTTTATGAATACATTCATTGCTTCGCCACAACGTGAGATATGATATTGCCAGCGATTCCATTCAGGAAGTAGGAATATATAAAATAAACCAGCACCAGGAACAAAGGTGGTATCAGTAACAAGCGCAGACTATAATTTCTATTAAAATCCAGAAATTTCTGCTCCGTTTTTTGCTCCGTGTAGATACCTTCCTTATCTTCTAACTGACGGGCCATTTCGGGCAATAATTTTTTATCACCAGGCATGATTTTTGTTTCATCAACAAGCGTCGCAAATATGGATTCCTGTATTTTATTTAATAAAACAGTATCATCCGCTAAGGAGTATTTGCCTTTAAATCCTAACGCTAGACAAATAAAATACACTTCCCGTACAATTACATTCTCATGACCCAGGATATTTAGTCTGTCATAAAATTCTGAACCGGCATTGACCGTACCATAAAATTTATTTTGCAATAGATTTCTCTGCCATGAATCCCGGTAGGTCCAGGGCATATGCAATATCACTTCGTCTATCCAGGCACAAACCGCAAAACGCGCATCGTCATAATCTCGAAGATCTACCGATTCAGTTAAAATATAATCCGCACTTGCTTCAAGCATCGATATCAATCCGTTCTTAACCTCATTAATATCTGGTTGTTTGGTCGCACAACATCTCTCGAATTCAAATATATAAGAAAATACATCCGCAAATGCAATAGTCAACGGGTTTGACACAGCATGATTAGTAGAATAATTATCCATATATAACCATTAAACTAATTTTAATATTTTCCGGGGGACTGTCAAAATAAACTGCAGTATTAAGACCCTTTGTAATAGCATCCCAACTGTCACCGCTTGTCTGCAGCCTGAAGTAGAGTGAATCTATACTGCGAGGCAAATTTGAGGGTGGTGAATCATCATATTCAAGTACAAGTCCTGGTAGTGAATGTGCTAACAATAATGGCAGATGCTCCCTGGAGCTTAATTTTGCCCTGGTATGTATACACTCGATAACCTCGTTGATTTCACCATGCATACTGACACGCAAATAATATGAGTTGTTCCCCCGGATATCACAATCTTTAATATTTGCGCAATAATACGTACCATCGAACAACAACACTGCTGCATAATCAGGTCCTGCGATAATATCATTCATTAATTCATGTATTACTGAAATGGTTTCCTTGAAGCAACACATCATATTTTTATGTTCATAGGCCAGCAAAGCGGAGTTACTAACATCATCTGAGAGATTATATTGTGTTGAGAACGTTGATAACTCCCCTGCAAATTTTCGCAGCATGCCATATACCTGCCATGGCATGGCTGTTTGCGTTTCAAATAAATGCTGAAACTCCTGAGAGTAACGATTTAGTACCAATAGCGCCATAAAACAGACAGGATCAACTAATGTTGACTTTTCAGTTTCAAGACCTTTATCTTGCTTGAAGAATGATAGCTCCCTGGCTTTCGACATTAGCTGTTCCTTTACATCCCGCACCATCTTAAAAAGTACATCTGATGAGTGAATAGACAACACGGGTGGAATATACTCTCTGGATATGAATATTTCGCTACCTGCCTTACAAAGCTCAGCAATTTTTATTAACTGATAATCCACTGCTTCAAGGGCTTCATCGCCAATAAACAACTCTAACTTGTGTTCCAGATAGAATATTTCAGTTTGTTTGTCGTTGCTAAATAAATCATATGTTACTGTAGGTACTTCAGGGACAATATATCTCGCGGCAACCACCATAGAGTTTTCTGAAGAAGTGTCATCTATATCAATTTGAGAAATATTATTTTTACCCGTTTGTATTTCTCTTAACCCTAACCAGACTGCCATGGGTTTACCTGATTCATCCCATTTACCTGATATATTGCGACTGGCTACCATTGCATTATCAGGATAGATTACATGTGTCCCATCCTGAAATATGACTTCACAACGTTCTATTTCGATAACCTGATTATTCAATGCTGTCTGTAATATATTTAAAGATCTTACACCCCAAAAATACGGATTATTCATACGTATAAAATCAGAAGTGTAATTTTTATGATAAAGATCCTGTTGCTGAAGATGTTCAGGCCTTAAAAATAAACCTTCATGCCAATACACGGGTCTGGAGACATTCATTATTAAACTCCGATCAGGACAACCTGCCCATAAATGTTTGATGCATTCTTAATGAATAAATAATAGTGCAGAATTACTTACACATGAGTTACAACATACAATCACAACAAAAAATATCAGGGTCTTTGAGAGAAAAAACAATACGAGGAAAATAAGCTTTGCGGGAAAACACTTTATCAATCGGGCATTTTATTTCTTAAGTCCATCACTACCTAGCATCAGTTCAACCAGTATTTTTGGTTCAACTGCTCGGCTCCAGATAGTTTTTTTTGTATAGTCCAGCTCCACAGAATATAATCGGCTGGTACTTTTATCCTGTTGTAATTTATAATAACCTGCGACTACTCCCAGATATCTTGCACCTTCTATCCTGTCCATTGTGAGCTGTTTATGCTCTCCAGGCTGTATAACAAGTTTTCGTCGTGATAAAACGTTCCCATCCAATACATTGTCCCCAAATATTTTGCTGACACTGTCCTGCTGCTCCAGCATTTGATTAAATAAATTCGGGTCCGATAATTCGAACAAACCAAGCAATATGGTATGTGGCTGATTATTGTATGTATTAAGATTGTTTTGAGCCTTTATATCGATAACAAGTGCATTTTTCATATATGAAAAATCATCTTTAGGGATGTTAGCGCAGCCCGAGAAACATAACAGAGACCACACAACAAGAAAAATAATATATAGTCCGGACCTATTCATATTTCACCCGCGCTGGTCAATTCTTCGTTCAAATATTTTTTGAAGCTTGCGCGATAATCACGCAACAATCGTCCTTTTTCATAATACAGCTTTAAACGTTGATATTTATCTTTGTAAGCTGCATACACTGATGACCTGCAGGAAAAAGATAATTTTTCTTTTATACCTATTCCACTTTTAACTGTTTCAGGTGCCAATGCATTCAATATTCGCGAAAATGATTTTTTCACTGCTTTATCCATCGCTCGGTCATTAATCTCATATAATTCATCAAATCTGCTCAAATCATTGACCCCGGATAAGATTGAGCCTGAATTAGTTTCCGGTATCTTCCTTTTTCTACCATTATCCTTCCTGATCTTGTTATCGTTTCCAGAATTTGATTTAAATACTGTGATTTCCTCCCTGTCTGACCGGTCCTTAACAAAATTAACTAACTGGCTAATCTGTTCAGATGACCAGTCGCTTAACAATAGAGACAAATAAAATTGCATGAATTCTTTTTGTTTTTCGCGGGGCATCCCCACGCATTTTTGATAAGCAAACCAGAGTGAAGTTAACAGTTCTGTACATTTATTCATTCAGCTACCCTTGCATTTTAATCCACACTATTTTCATCTTGATGACAACATACCTGATACATGTTCAGAAGAAGTTAATATCGTTTCTTCCAGGTCTGTGATATCAGACAGCACGTCGTCAGGGCGATGATGTAGTGGCATGAGCTGGAGATTGCCACTGACCATAGATTCGTTCTTTAGCACGCTTCCCTCAGCCACAACAATGGTCTTCTCCAGATCATCATCAGCAGACTTCAAAGAGCTCAATTTACTTCGTTGATCAGCCACAGACTGCACATTTGTGCTTTCATTTAAAATAGCTTGTAACCACGCCTGATCATCAAATATTTCTGCCAACAAAGCATGAAATGACTGTTGTGAATGCTTCATATCCAATAACACAATATCTCACTCCTTTTTATATCAACTTTGTAATTCATATATGCTTTATATCCCGGTTATACTTACCCGACACTTGCATAAACGCGGACAGAATGACTTATGTCCTGCGTACTCAATACAGGAAATAAAGTGGAGAACTTCCCAAAATAGGCTATATTTCAGCCTGACCAACATCTGAAACAAGTGTAACTAACTGATTTTACAGAATTTAATCGAATATCATCATTACGTTTTACAAGTCATATGTAAAAAGGCAAAATACCCCCTGCCCAAATCACATACATGCAGAGAAAAACAAGGACTTTTACTTAATTCCAGAGGTTAAAATGAAAACTAACGTTCTACTACTAGCACTGATAGCACTGATCTCGTCTTTATCCTTTAATGCCACAGCAGGCGAACTTAAAACCGATAATGAAAAATTTAGCTATGCTGTTGGATTCCAGATCGCTCAAAGCCTCAAACGAGATGCACTGGAAATTAACGTTGACATATTATTGGATGCAATCAAAGCGGTATTGAAAGACTCTAAATTAAAAATGACCACAGCGGAAATGCAGGCTGCGATTCAGTCCTTCCAGGCAAAAGAAATGGCCAAACGTAATGCAGCTGGTACAGAAAGTAAAAAGGCCGGCGAGAAGTTTCTGGCTGAAAACAAAAAGAAAAAAGGCGTCACG
>JAUWSG010000229.1 GCA_030610155.1 Gammaproteobacteria bacterium | reverse complement strand
CTATAGGCTGCTTCCAATGCGCTGTTACCGCCGCCCACGACAAGGACGTGTTTACCTACGAATTCAGCAGGGTCTGAAAGGGAATAGATCACTTTATTCTGGTTTTCGCCCGGTACGCCCAGTTTTCTCGGGGTGCCACGTCGGCCAATGGCAAGTAATACATTTCTGGTAAGATATTTATGTTTGTTCGTTTCTATTATGAACCCGTCTTTAGTTTGCGTTAAGGTTTCATATCGCTCTTTATAATTGATTTTTACACCTGTCTTTTTCGCCACTTTCTCCCATAATTCCATAATCGTTTCTTTGGTGGTCAGGGTGAAATCCACTTTGCCATAGATAGGCAATGTTGTTGGCGCGGTCATGACCACTTTTCCACGTGGGAAGTTTGAAACCGTCCCGCCGAGCGTATCCTGTTCGATTGTGATAAAGCGCATTTTATGTTCCAGGGCATAGAGAGACGCACAAAATCCGGCAGGGCCTGCGCCAATAATAACAACATCCAGCGCGCTACCTTTGCCCATCCCCGGTTTCTTTTGTATAGACTCCATCGCTTGCTTGCCTTGAGCAATTGCGTTTTTAATCAGGCCCATTCCGCCTAATTCACCTGCAATAAAAACACCGGCAAGATTCGTCTCGAAATTTGGTTTTACAACGGGAATATCAACACCACGTTTGGTTGTGCCAAAGACCAGTGTAATTGCGTCAGCAGGGCAGGCGGCTTTACATGCGCCATGCCCAATACATTTTGAGGGGTTCACCAGAAAGGCCTTGTCGTTTACAACGCCAAGGATTTCACCTTCCGGGCAGGCCGTGACACAGGTTGCACAGCCAAGGCACTTGTTATAGTCAATAATGGGATGCAGTGAGGCAGGCTCAGCACCACTTTCCTGGACAGCTTTTAATTTTTTAGCGCTCTTCTTGTATAAATTTTGCTTAATTTTTCGGTATATCGTCCAGATCAGGATGAAAGGGATGATATAGGCGAGTAATCTAGGCAGATCATCGATACTGTTGATTGAGACCAGATAAAATATATCTGACAAGAATTGAGAAATACTGTCCATAAAATAATCAGTTTAATACGTTATTATTTACCATGATTGATACAGTCTACTGTCAGACCTGATTGTTGCAGGCAGATGATACTGAAGTGATACGCCAATGACTAGATCTATCAATTTATATGGGTATTTTGCCTATCAATATTTAATCAGGGTGCCTGTTTGTAGCTTATTTATAGCTTGAGCATTATTTACATCGTTCAGCATTCTGTTGACATTAATGATCAAGCTATCAATTAGTCCTTAACATATTCCATTAAAAACGAACGATTATTGATCATTTCCACAATTGTTGTCAGCAACAGGACAAAACGCTTGCATTTTTATTTTCTATAAAACTGGCTTAAACTAGTAATTCTCAATAAAAACAATATGTTATGAGAATTCTCCGGATTTCATCTTCTACCGAAGGATTTGACTCTAACATATTGTATACAACGGATAAATTTTTCATTTTTTTTAGTGTGCGATTGAAATATATTTTTAATATAAAACCGTTAAATTACGGTATACTGTGCCCGCTTTGAGGGCATGTTCAACTCTGGCACTTCAGTAAGCCAGCGTTAATTTAGGATGAGTAGGATCTCTCATCAAAATATAAAATAATCGTCTACAGAATGTGACTTGCGTCACGCCAAAATAACGCCTGATCATTAAATTATATGATTAGCTTGGTATCATTGTTCGTTTTTTTTGTACCGGGAAATGGTTTGTTTATAGGGTGAGCACAAAACAGCTAAATAAAGCGGTCTTTAACTTGCTCAGACAATGTTTATATACAGAGAATTGTTCCTGCAAACACATAGAGTTATTTACAGCGCGGTAAATTAAAGCAGTCGTTACCGTTAAATATGGATATTGTGGTTTCCTCGGGGGGATGTAGTCGTGTCATCTGAAAGAATAATCAAAATAGCACCTTTATTTGCCGTGGCAATTCTTGTCGTCGTGGTAATTGCAATTTTTTTAAGCGATCAAGCTGGTCAGAAGCGGGGCAACGCTAACGTAGCGTCCTCAGGCAATCAAACTAGCGTGAATACAGAGTCAGCAAGTCGCTCACAGGCAGTTGATAGTGAAGCAATGATGACTTCTTCTCAGCAACAGGCTGCAGTGAACAGCGCAGCTACTTCTGCTGAACAGACTACAAATGCTAAAGATAATAAAGCTGGCGCAGTTTCCGCACCAATGCTAAGTAATTTAATTGCGGGTTTAGAAAAAAAGGTGGCGTCCGATCCAGATAATACGGGCACGAAGATGTTACTTGCCCAGACATATGCGGAAGTGGGCGAAGTTGACAAAGGACTGAAAATATTACGAGAACTGAAGGCGAAAGAGCCGGAAAGTTTAAAAATCGACCTGGTTTTAGCTTCGGTATTAGGGAAAAGCAATAACCCGGCTGAATTAAATGAGGCCTTGAAATTACTGGTAGTGGTTGAACAAAGGGACGAGAGTAAGATCGGCCCCGTCCTTTTACAACGAGGTCGTTTGTATATGAAAATGGGTGAAACAGAATCCGCCAGGAAAGAATGGAAGCAGGCAGTAACCCGTTTACCTGAAGGAAGCGGTTATCGCAAACAAGCGGAAATAGAGCTGGCGAGACTGAACTAATTTTGTAAGTGTCGGTGTCTTTTTTTAAGAGGCACGAAGAGTATTAATTTGAAGGTGTTTGTTTAACTGTTTAATTGTAGAGGTTGTATTACGTGAATGTTCGATCGTTGAAAAATGTTAACGTGACTGTGCCGGAGTCTTTACGGGCTGATGCTGCTAATGAAAGCAAATACAGCGCCCGCGCTGCGTCAGCTGATCAAGCACAACAGGAAAAAGCAAGTCAGGCAGAATCAAAAGCAGCACAATCAGATAAAAAGACAGTAGAAAAACCAATGAAAGCAGCAGCACAAAAGACAGTAAAGGCAGAAGAAAAGGGTAAAGCAGTTGTCGTACGTGAGAATCCATCGGAAAAGAAGGCGTCGGAACTTGATATCGATGAAACGATTCGGGCTAGTAGTATTCCGGATAATTTGTTTGATGTAAAAAACCGTTTTTCAAAAATCGAGTCAAGAATTGCCTTGTCCGCATTCGCGTTTATCGTGTTTGCATTAGCCGCTTCCTGGATGTCATGGGACAAGGATTATGCCATCGTTGGTAATGCTGATACAGCATACAACTATGGGCTGGTTGGCGGCATCATGATGCTGGTTATTCTTATTTATGCACTCAGAAAGCGTTTAAAAATGTTACGCCGGATAGGTGATATTAAATACTGGTATTACTTCCATTTTATTTTTGGTGTTGTGGGCCCGGTTTTAATCGTGCTTCATACTTCATTTAGTATTAGGTCAATAAATGGAGGTGTTGCATTATTTGCGATGTTTTCAATTGTGTTCAGTGGGTTTATCGGGCGTTATATTTACACTCGGGCAAGTTATGGCCTCAGAGCAGTTGAGCAGGATTTGCAAGTGGTGACAAGACAATTGGAAAAAGGGGTGCTGACGTATCAGATACCCGCAATGGCGCCGGTTGAACAACAATTACGTGCTTTTTCCATGTCTTCATTGGCTGCCCCCAGAGGTTTTTTCAGAATTATCACGCGTATTCTTTTTTTGAAACACCGGGCCAAACTGGCTTATTCGAGTGCGTGCCAGAAAATGGCAAAAGTGATAAGGGCGATCGCGATTAAAGAAAAATGGACGAAATCGGAATACAGAGAACGTGTACAGCATGAAAAGAGATTAATATCAGGTCATCTTGTTGCGGTGTCAGGTATTGCGTCGTCGCGGGCTTTTGAAAAACTGGCAGCAAAATGGCGCCTATTGCATGTGCCGATTCTTTATATTCTGGTGT
>JAUWSG010000162.1 GCA_030610155.1 Gammaproteobacteria bacterium | reverse complement strand
CTTTATGAAGCGCGCGGGGAATTTCAGCTCATTATCGAGCACATGGAAGAAGCGGGTGATGGTGCTTTACGACGCGCTTTTGAACAGCTAAAGAAACAACTGGAAAATGAAGGGTTATTTGACCCGGCACACAAACTTCCCCTTCCCGCATTACCAGAGTCCATCGGTGTCATCACATCACCAACCGGGGCCGCCATTCGCGACATACTCAGTATACTGGGCCGGCGATTCCCGTCGATCCCGGTAAAAATCTATCCCGTCCCGGTTCAAGGCAAAGGTGCAGCAGACGATATTGCCAACATGGTTCGCTTTGCCGTCAATCAAAAACAATGTGATGTCCTGATACTTGCCCGGGGAGGTGGATCACTGGAAGATTTATGGGCATTTAATGAAGAACCCGTTGCCCGCGCGATTTATGACAGTGATATTCCCATCGTATCCGGTGTTGGCCACGAAACAGATTTTACCATTGCTGATTTTGTTGCAGACCAGCGCGCACCCACACCCTCTGCAGCAGCCGAATTAGTCAGCCCTGATCGCGCTGAATGGATACAGAGCCTTGTTAATACCGAACAACAGTTACATAAGATATTACGCAATATTTTAAACCAAAAACAACAAACACTATTTCACTTGCGCAAACGACTACAACATCCCGGCCGACGTCTGCAAATGCAATCGCAACGCATTGACGAACTTGAACAACGACTACATCACGCACAGCATATCCATACACGCCATTTACGCGCCCACCTGAACACGTTATGTGCTCAACTCAATCAGCACACGCCGGTTCACAAACTGAATTATTACAAAACACAAAGTAATAATCTGAACCACAGGCTTAATACATCTATAAAACAGCAGATACAGATAAAACAACAACAGCTGGCCAATACCAGCCGGGCACTGGATGCGATAAGCCCGCTTGCAACCCTTGGACGGGGTTATTCCATCGTCCGAAAATGGCCTGAGGAAACCTTGATTCAATCTTCTGGTGACGTATCCTTAGGGGATAAAATAGAAGCACGCCTGAAAAATGGCCGTCTTATTTGCAATGTGGAACAAACACTGGATGACTAATAACTCCATTAAGACACTGTTAATCAAGCCGATTTTTATCTGCTGTCTGTTGATGCTACCTTGTTTTGTCTACATAAATGCTGCAATGGCGGCGGTTGATCCGCCTCGCGAAAATCCGGTTCCCGGCGGTATCGCAGTCGTGCCAATTAGCAAAGCCCATACTATTACGCCACCTCATGTTACATACAATAACAAACGCGTCATGGTACTGGATGGCCGGTTTATCTGGTATGCCGTCGTCGGCATTCCCCTTGGCGCCAAACCGGGACAGCACGAAATCCGTATTGACCGTGCAGATAAAAAAACAAGGATAATCAAATTCAATGTTGAACCTAAAAAATACAAGGAACAACATATAACACTTAAAAACAAACGACAGGTTAACCCTTATAAGAAGGACCTGGTACGCATCGGCAAGGAAAAAAAATTAATCACCAATGCGTTTCGTCAATGGTCAACAAACTCACCAAGCGAAACATTATTTAAATTACCTGTAGAAGGTAAACTCAGCAGCTCTTTTGGCTTACGCCGTTTTTTTAATGAACAGCCCCGTAAACCACACAGTGGTGTTGACATTGCCGCACCAAAAGGCACGCCAATAAAGGCACCTGCAAGCGGAAAAATTATCTCGACCGGCAGTTATTTTTTTAATGGCAACACGGTGCTCATTGATCACGGCCAGGGCCTGGTCACCATGTATTGCCATATGGACCAGATTGGTGTGAAGCCGGACCAAATAGTCAAACAGGGCGAAGCTATCGGCACCGTTGGTATGACAGGTCGTGTCACCGGACCCCATGTGCACTGGAGTGTCAGCATCAATGATGCCCGCATCGACCCTGATTTGTTCTTTATGGACAATATCGAGACAGAGCTGGTAAAAGCGGAAAAACCTGTAAAAACAAAGTGATATAGACACGTTTAACACAGCCTGTCGTCACGCTCCCGACGGCCTTCATATTTCTGTTTATTTGCCGATTTATGCCATATCACCATTCTGGTGATTTACAGGAGACAAACATGATAATTACAAATCTGGAAATGATCCCAGGCAAAAAACTGGTAAAACATCTGGGTCTTGTGCAGGGTAGCTCTGTACGCGCCAAACATGTTGGCCGGGATATCATGGCAAGCCTGAAAAATATCTTTGGCGGTGAACTAAAAGGTTATACCGAGTTATTGCAGGAATCCCGGGAAGAAGCGATGAGCAGGATGCAGGAACAGGCATCAGCCGTCGGTGCTAACGCTGTCCTGAATATACGCTTTTCGACATCCAGCATCGCTCAGGGTGCTGCAGAGTTATTTGCCTATGGCACTGCGGTCGTGGTGGAATAAAAAATGGCTGATCTTATTGTTCTGATTATACTGTTAAGCCTGGGCTACGGCTTCGGCAGGCTTGCCGAGAACAAGCATTATAAATCAATCAAAAAACGCGAACACCAGTTACGCGAACTCTATGTCATGGCAACCAAATACCCCCCTGCAACCAACCCTGCCCCTGCCACCACACTGGTGTCCGGCAGTGTAGTCATCTCAGTGGATTATTTTAAACGTTTTGTTGCCTCATTACGGAATTTAATTGGTGGCAGGGTAAAATCCTATGAGTCACTATTAGACCGTGCAAGACGTGAAGCCTTATTACGCATGAAAGAACAGGCTAACGAACTCGGTGCAGACATGATTTTTAATGTCAAAATAGAGACTTCCAGTATTCACAAAGGGCGTAAAAATGCGGTTGGCTCAGTTGAAGTTCTCGCATACGGCACCGCATTAGTTCCATCCTCTACAGCTTCTACTGCATCCTCCACTACAGGAGCCTGATTTCTGGATATCGACAATCCGAAGATACCCGAGGGTATCAACGTCACCAAAGAACATCCGCTCAAAGAGTTCACCATACTGGTAGGCGGTGTTTTGACTCTTGTTTTCCTGTCGATTTTAATCCTGGGGTTTTTCGCAGAGAAATTCGCGCACTATATCCCTTATAGTTATGAAGTAAGTGCCACATCAAACTTTGATTTACCCTTCAGTAAAGACGAAGATACACCAGACCCTCAATCTGTTGAAATTGAAACCTACCTGCAAAACCTTGCTGACCGTATTGTAAAAACACAAAACCTGCCTGATGAAATGAAAATAACGGTACATTATATGAATAATGATACCGTCAATGCATTTGCAACACTGGGCGGCCATATTGTCTTTTTTCGGGGTTTACTGGAACAATTAACCAGTGAAAATGCACTGGCGATGGTGATGAGTCATGAAATCGCACATATAAAACACCGCCACCCGATTGCAAGTATGGGACGTGCCGTCGTGATCGGTTTAACCATCTCTGTCATCGCAGGCTCAACGGACAATAATACCCTGGGCAATCTTCTCGGTGATGCAGGACTCCTGACTTCACTGACATTCAGTCGGGACATGGAACGGGAGGCAGATAAAACAGCGTTACAATCAGTTGTCAGCTTATATGGTCATACCGCGGGTACAAAAAATCTGTTTCAGGTCCTGCAATCCAGCGAAGCAGAAGGAAACATTCGTACCCCTGAATTTTTAAGCTCCCACCCTGTCACTCAAAACCGAATAGAAAACATTGACAAGATGGCGGCAAAGTTAAATTGGAAAACCACAGGCGAAATAACCGCATTACCTGAAGAATTTAAGACCCTATTTACCACGGAGAACACAGGGAAGAATATTAAAACTTTAAAAAATAATATTTCCGCGGACGAATGCGAAAATTGACACTGCGACCCGAATTAATTTTCATAAGTATATGCGAATGACCCGGTTATCGAAGTCATAGAGACAAAAATAGAAACCTGTGTTTTTAACTATATCCCTGCCACTATTTCGTCTAAAATAGGCGACTACCTTAAATTGAAAGCGATAATTTAACATTGGAAATACCGATAATACCGACAGGTACTTTACCCCCCGACCCGGTCGCACCGGATGCGCTACAGGGCATTCCCAGGCAACAAACCAACCCTTCACGCTGGCAAGGAGAAAACTGGGACTCATTTGTGGTCAGTTTACAGGCTGAAAACGTTGAAATTCGTGTCGATCGCAGTTCACACAGTGTTTATACCACTGACGCAGGTGGATTGGCCTACGGTATGCCCAACGGTGTTGTGATGGCGCGATCTGCCGAACAAATTTCCGCATTAATGCGCGCCGCCCAACAATTTCACATACCCGTTACTGTACGCGGCGGCGGATTAACGACCGAAGGTGAATCCGTTGCTTATGGTGGCATTCTGCTTGATATGACGGGCATGAGTCATGTTGTGCATATTGATAAGGAAGCCATGACGGTGCGCACTGAAGCGGGTATCTTCTGGCACCGCCTGGCTGAAGCGCTGCGCCGACAAAAGCTGGATTATTTATCTGCGCCCCTTAATCTCACCTCCTCTGTGGGCGGCACCCTGGGTGTCGGTGGTATCGATGTCAATTCGGCGAAATATGGATGCAGTGCCGACCAGGCCATTGCGTTGCAAGTCGTCACCCCGACAGGCGAAATTATTGAATGCTCTGATGAGCAGAATCCAGAATTATTTCAACGCGTCATTCTTGGTTATGGTCAGTTTGGCATTATCACCGAAGCCACATTAAAAATCCGTGCCTATACCCCAATGCGTATGCATTATATATATTACCGCTCATTACGCAGCGCGATTGAAGACCTGATGCAACTGGATAAAAATGCAGTGTCTGATTACAGTGGCATCCTCACCATGATGGACAAGGCCATCACGTTACTGGTTGGATTTGATTCTGCTGAACGCGAACAGACTTTTATCAATCAATGGAAAAGCAAGCTGACGGGTTATGGTGAAATGGGTTTCGGCCTGCGCCTGGGCGCGTATTATGCATCACACCCCTGGCGACTGAATGAACTGTTTTTCCTGTTAAAACGCAAACGCGCGCTGTTTCCGGATTTACAACCTGCACATCATATGCGCAATGGTGAGTTGTTGGACCGTACTGTTGTGTTCTCGCGTGCGGTATGGAAACACTGGGGGCATAAAAACATGGTCATCCCTGATCTGGCAACCAGCGTGGATAAATTTGTTGATGCTGTTGAAAAAGGCAATGCCGTATGTAAACGCTTTTTTCCACGTTACACATTATACTGTGTCGGCATTAAACTCAGGCCGGAACATCAACCCCACTACGAATTATCAAGCATTCCCCCTGATGCCAGCGGCTGGAGTTATGGTTGCGAATTTGAGCCCATACTCGATGACTATCATTACAGCCGTGATTATCTGCAATCGTTCAAAAATGCGATTTATGATATTGGTGTCGACATGGAGACCAGTTATTACCGCTTTGGCGGCATGATGAAAGGTTATATCCGACGCGCCCTGGGCGATGAGGTGGTCGCAAAACATTTAGCCATGAAAAAAGCAGCCGACCCTGCCATGGTCCTGAACCGTAACGTTATCTTCTAGCCAATGTTGTCTAGCTATGTTTACTAGCCATGTTATCTAAAACATATCCAACTCATGTTCACTGTCACGGTTGCAGCCTGTGCGCACTGGTCTGTCCTGTCTGTCATCAGCAACAGGATGTCATGTTGACGCCACACGGCCACGCAAAAACCTTGCAGCATAACGGCGAAATTAAAAGTGAAGCCTTATTCAGCTGTATTCTCTGTGGTGCCTGCACACCTGTTTGCCCTCAAAATATAGATTTGATGAGCATGTTTATCACTCTACGCATCAAAGCCAACAAGAATGTACAACAGGTTGAAACAAACAAAGCAGTTCAGGAACGAATAAAAAATAATCTGCAACAAGACACTGCACAAAACATCAGCGGAAAAATCGTATTCCTTGCAAACGAAGCATTGCATACGAACAAGAATTACCTGGACAATATTTTCACACTGCTTAACGAGAACAATAATCTAATTCTGGCAGATGATGACGGCGCTGACATTGCCCTTGCGCTGGAAACAGGTATCGAAATACCGGCGCAACGTATCAAGCAGTTTTTCGAACCACTGAGACAAGCAGAAAAAATCATTGTCGCCGATGGTTTATTAATACGTGAATTGATGAATCGTTTGCCACAAAACAGGATTGTTTCTTTAGGACATGAACTGAGTAGTTTACATGCCGTAAAAACACGTTTATGCCCTACTGATTTTTATGTCATCGAGAGCCGGGCATATCATGCTGACTACAATACCCTGCTGACCCATTACGATGCATTACAACAGAAACAGGGATGTATGCTCAATCTTGATCTGCACCGGTTGGCTATACCGACTGGCGCAAATGGCGTCATTCAAATTGATGCAGAAAAACAATCCCGCTGGATGCTGGAAGGATGGGATTTTGAACGCATTGTTGTCGAAGATATCAATGACATCGCAATATTGTCCCGGATCAGCGATAAACCTGTGGTTCATGTAACGGAAATTATATAATGAAGGTCAAAATCCACCCTCACCCTGGCCCTCTCCCTCAAGGGAGAGGGAATGAAAAAAAGCTCCCTCTCCCCTCACGGGGAGAGGGTTGGGGAGAGAGGTGGTTTAACTCACGCCACACCCTCAATCG
>JAUWSG010000025.1 GCA_030610155.1 Gammaproteobacteria bacterium | reverse complement strand
TTTTACCACGGAGGTCACGGAGAAAAGAACGAGGAAAATCCCATGATTATTGTTACTTATCGCGAAGCAATAAGTAACAATAATAAAATCTTTTCTCCGTGTCCTCCGTGGTAAAAACGGTCTTAATCCCAAAGCCAGGCCGCACCTCGGACTCCGCTTGAATCGCCATGCCTGGCTGGTAAAAGTTTTGTGTCTACCCGGTCGGAAAAGACATACTGCCCCCAGATGCCAGGAACATTTCTATACAAACGTTTTATGTTCGACATCCCGCCACCCAGCACGATGACATCCGGATCCAGAATATTTATTACATGCGCCAATGCGCGCGCCATTCGGTCTTCATAACGCTGCAGGGCAGCTTCACATGCAGCATCACCCTGCTCACTTTTATTAACAATACTTTTAGCATCGTCATCACAACCTGAAACGGTTTTTAAATCATGCCGTAATCCCGGCCCCGATAAAAATGTTTCTATACAGCCGTGTTTACCACAATAACAAGCCGGGCCAGGTAACTCTGTTTCATTTGGCCATGGTAAAGGGTTGTGCCCCCACTCGCCTGCAATCGCAATAACGCCAGAGAGCAGTTTACCATTTACAATGATACCCGCGCCGGTACCGGTTCCGACAATAACACCGAACACCACGGACGCGCCCATCGCGTTACCATCGCTCGCCTCGGATAAGGCAAAACAGTTCGCGTCATTACTAATTCGCACAGATTTTTTTAACAACGTTTCAAGATCCTGCTGGATTGGCTGATTGTTCAGGCAAACAGAATTTGAATTTTTTAACCGCCCTGTTACCGCCGACAAGGCGCCCGGCGTCGCGATACCTACAGTGGTAGAGGATGCTGAAACACCCAAAGTGGCCTCAGCATTGGTAATCAGTGCCGTGATGACTTGCAGTGTCTGCTGATAATCGTTTTCAGGCGTCGATAATCGCTCACGCATAAGTTCTTTACCATCACGGTCAATCGCGATGACTTCAACTTTAGTCCCACCAAGATCAACGCCAATTCGAATCATTGAAAACAGTCCCCATATTTATAATATCGAGTAAAAATCTTATACGTTTTAGCTATTTATGTCTCATTCACGCTTCCGACCTCTCAATCCAGGATGATCATTTGGAGTGAATACTGAATATTTTATTGATTATTCACTCTTCGGCTGCTATAAATTCATGATGGATGCACTGACTGAAAATGCCGAAGATAATCGAGAACTGATACTCAAAGCTGCGGAGGAACGTTTTAGCCAATATGGCTTTAACAAAACCACCATGGCTGAAATCGCCAAAGACTGCGGTATGTCAGCAGCGAATTTATACCGATATTTTAAAAACAAACAGGACATCGGGGCAGCCTTTGCCCAAACCTGCATGGCAGAGCGCGCAGATGTCCTCAGAGAGGTAGTACGTCGCCCGGGCCTAAGTGCCACTGAGCGACTACAGGAATACATCCTCGCCATGCTCCGGCATAACCACCAGGTTTGCACAAACCAACCTAATATCACCGAGTTAGTGTTACACATCCCCAGTGAGCGGCAGGATATCATTCGTAAAAAAGTCGAAACTGAACAATCCCTGATTGCTGAAATTCTCTCGGAAGGTAATAGAACCGGTGAGTTTGACGTGCCGGATGTACTCATTACAGCAGAAGCGATCAACCTGGCTACCGTCAAATTTGGCGTACCCATTTTTGTCGGCCTGTACCCTTTGGACGAGTTTGAACGCAAGGCGATCAACGTCGTTGATTTACTCATCCAGGGACTGAAAAAACATTAACCGCAAACCTTAGGCCGTTTATTTTTATTTATTAAGTGAATATTTTCTAATTTATTCACTGCCGACTGCATCGCAAGGAGCAGCAGAATGACATCAAATACATTCGCAGAGCGTTTCGGAACATGGGTGGTCAATCACAAATGGCGGGTATTATTGATTTCCCTGCTTTGTGTTTTTGCCGCTGCCAGCGGCGGACGTTTCCTCGGGTTTATCACTGACTATCGTGTGTTCTTTTCACCTGACGATCCCCGGCTGATCGCATTTGAATCGCTGCAAAACACCTACACAAAAAATGACAATGTCTTCTATATTATCGCGCCTAAAAACGGCAATGTCTTCACGCAAAAAAACCTCGATACGATTGAACGCCTGACAAAAGAAGCATGGCAGACACCCTATTCGATTCGCGTCGATTCGATCACTAACTTCCAGTACACCTCGGCTGAGGGTGATGATTTACTGGTCGAGGATATGGTCGAAGACAGTTTGTCTCTGACCGACAATGACCTGCAACGCATTAAAAACATCACCACCAATGAACCCCTGCTGGTTAATCGATTAATCTCTCCTTCAGGACATGTCACTGGCGTCAACGTCACCATACAATTACCGGACGCGAAGGGCGGCGGAAGAGTCCCTGAAATAACAAAATTTTCTCGCGACCTGGTAGAAAAAATAAAGGTCCAGAATCCGGATCTCGATATCTATCTTACCGGCATGATATTGATGAACAACAGTTTCCAGGAATCGTCACAAAAAGACATGAAGACCCTGGTGCCGCTTATGTTTCTTATCGTCATTATAGTTGTCGGCGTATTACTGCGCGTGGTATCCGGTACGATAGCAACGATCATTATTATTTTTCTGTCAATACTCACCGGCATGGGACTGGCTGGCTGGGCAGGCATCAAGTTAACACCACCTTCAGCCAGCGCTCCGAATATTATCCTGACACTGGCCATCGCAGACAGTGTGCATATACTGGTTTCCTTCCTTTATCACATGCGCCACGGCATGGAGAAAAAGGCCGCCATAATTGAAAGCCTGCGCATCAATCTACAGCCTGTTTTCCTGACCAGTTTAACCACCGCAATTGGTTTTCTGAGTATGAATTTCAGTGACTCCCCCCCTTTTCATGACCTGGGCAATATCGTCGCCATGGGGGTCGCGGCTGCGTTCTTCCTGTCGGTTACGACACTGCCTGCACTGATGATGATACTTCCTGTACGCGTCCGCGAAGGTAAAACACATGGCCATCATGCAATGGATGGACTGGCTGAATTTGTCATTAAACAGCGGGGACGTTTGTTATGGATAATGACTATCGTCATACTGGTGCTCGTCTCTTTTATCCCCAGAAATGAATTAAACGACGAGTTTGTAAAATATTTTGATAAATCTGTCGATTTTCGCAATGCAACCGACTTCGCAACAGACAATCTCACCGGCATCTATCTGATTGAATATTCCTTGAAAGCAAATGATAAAGGTGGCGTCAGTGACCCGGACTATTTAAGGACCATTGATAACTTTGCACAATGGTACCGGGAACAACCGGCAACCTTGCATGTCAATGTCGTCACTGACATTTTTAAACGGCTGAATAAAAACATGCATGGCGATGATCCGGCCTGGTATCGTCTGCCAGACGAACGTAACCTGGCGGCCCAATATTTATTATTATATGAAATGTCATTGCCATATGGACTGGATTTAAACAACCAGTTGAATATCGATAAATCTGCCACACGATTTACCGCAACATTAAAAAGCTTATCCAGCAGGGAGCTTATCGAACTTGAAGAAAAGGCCCAGCAATGGCTCAGAGAAAATGCGCCCGCCAATATGATTACCGATGGTGTCAGCCCGTCAATCATGTTCGCGCACATCGGCATGAAAAACATACTAAGCATGCTCGTCGGCACCTCTGTTGCCCTGGTATTAATTTCATTCATCCTGATGATTGCGCTACGTTCAATTAAAATTGGCCTGGTCAGTTTAGTACCTAACCTGGTGCCTGCAGCGATGGCCTTTGGTGTCTGGGGCCTGTTTGTCGGCGAAGTGGGCCTGGCATTATCCATTGTAACCGGAATGACCCTGGGGATTGTTGTTGATGATACCGTGCATTTTCTCAGTAAATATCTTCGCGCACGCAGGGAACAAAATAAAGATGCCCAGGAATCTGTACGTTATGCCTTTTCAACTGTCGGCACAGCATTATGGGTGACCTCATTGGCCCTCATAGCAGGATTTTTTGTATTGACCTTCTCCACGTTCAAACTGAATTCAGGCATGGGACTATTAACTGCAATCGCAATCGCGCTGGCGCTTATTGCTGACTTCCTGTTCCTGCCGCCACTATTAATGAAACTGGACGGAAAGAAAAATGCGAATACCACCCCTGAAAAAATCTCTTCGCAAGGAGCCTGAAATGAAAAACACTTACAAGAGCAGACTTCCTGGAATCGTATTTGTCATCGGCGCACTACTGGTGCCACTGGCGAGCCAGGCAGAAACAGCGGAAGAAAAAGGCCTCGCCATCGCCATGGAATATGATAAGCGGGACTCAGGCTTTCTGGACCTGACCGCTAAAATGACCATGACCTTACGAAATCGGCAGGGCAATGAAACGACGCGTTTTATAAAATTCAAGACACTCGAAGTGCCCGGTGATGGCGATAAGTCCATGTCGATTTTTAACACACCAGCGGACATTAAAGGCACCGCGATGCTGACTTTCTCTCATAAACTTGACCCTGATGACCAGTGGCTGTATCTACCCGCATTGAAGCGTGTAAAGCGCATCTCATCAAAGAACAAGTCCGGGCCATTTATGGGTAGCGAATTCGCATTTGAAGACCTGGGTTCCCAGGAATATGAAAAGTATGCCCATAAATATTTGCGCGATGAAGTCATCGACGGCATGGATTCTTTCGTCGTCGAGCGGGTTCCGCAATACAAATATACAGGTTATACACGACAGGAGGTCTGGTTCGATAAAAAAGAATACCGCCTGATTAAGATTGTATTTTATGATAGAAAAAATTCCTTGCTGAAAACCCTGACCTACTCAGACTATAACAAATATATTGATCAATACTGGCGCGCTGGAAAAATGTATGTTGAAAATCATCAGACACAAAAAAGCACAACACTGCTGTGGGATGATATTGTTTTTAAGACCGGACTGAGCAAACGGGACTTCGATAAGAACTCATTGAAGCGAGCCCGTTAGACTTTAATACCAGCTTTACCACGGAGGTCATGGAGAAAGTCATTTTTTATTTTTTAGTCCCTTCTCCCCTTTGGGGAGAAGGCTAGGATGAGGGGGCTTTTGAATTATTTTCTCCATGCTTACACATTCCCCTCACCCTAACCCTCTCCCCAAAGGGGAGAGGGAACTTGATTTTCTCCGGCACCTCCGTGGTTAACGCGGCTTTAGCAACACCAGGGTACGACCTGTATTCAAATTCACAAACGAGATCAGTCTGTCAGGCATGTTAAAATATACTCTTCTATTGTTAATGTTGTTTTTTCTCAACACCGCCATCGCTGGAGAATGGTCAGGCTATGCATCGGTAGAGTCCCGGTATTTTTTTAAAGACCCCCTTGATCCCCGGCAAAGTGACTCTAATATTTCTGTCGCATTCCAACCTGAATACTGGAACGATTGGGACAATGGGCGGCAATCCTTTACCTTCATTCCCTTTATACGCCTGGACAACCAGGACCCTGAACGTAGTCATGGAGACATCAGGGAATTGTTCTGGATCAAGGCAGCGAACACCTGGGAACTGCGAGCCGGCATTGGGAAAGTGTTCTGGGGTGTCGCGGAGTCCAAACATCTGGTGGACATTATCAATCAAACCGACCTGGTTGAAAATAATGATGGTGAGGACAAACTGGGGCAACCCATGCTTAATTTTGCTTCAATCAGGGATTGGGGCACCGTTGATCTGTTTATCCTGCCCGGATTCAGAGAACGCACCTTTCCCGGCCCGGAAGGACGACTGCGGACAATTCCGAACATTGATACCAGCCAGGCCCTGTATGAATCATCCAGTGAAGAGAAACATATCGACTATGCTGTGCGCTGGTCTCATACGCTGGGAGAATGGGACATTGGTCTCGCGCATTTTTACGGCACCAGTCGTGAGCCCGCCCTGCTCCCGGGCACCGATAGCAGCGGTAACCCGGTATTCATCCCTCGTTATGACCTGATCAATCAAACAAGTATTGATATCCAGGCCACACTGGAAAGTTGGTTATTGAAACTTGAAGTCATTCACCGAACCGGGCAAGGACCAGACATTAACGCAACCGTCGCCGGCATTGAATATACTTTTTATGATATATATGAATCAGGTACGGACCTGGGTATCGTCAGTGAATACCTATATGACGACAGAGTGACTAACCCGAGTGTACATCCACCCGTCATATTTCAAAATGACATCATGCTGGGCCTCCGCATTGCATTAAATGACACACAAAGCAGTGAAGCCCTGATCGGCATGATTGCCGACCTGGATAGCGACGAGGTTTTCTATAACATTGAAGCCAGCCGACGTCTGGGTGAACAGTGGAAACTCAACCTGGAATACCGTGCCTTTCGATCCTCCCCTATCAAAGATGACCATATCCTGCTCGACCTGGCGTACCATTTTTAAAAAAGACCTTTTCACCACGGAGGTCACGGAGAGAAAAAAGAGAGGATTAGTTCCTCCTCCCTTTGGGAGAAGGAACTAAGATAAAAAATATTTTCTCCGTGACCTCCGTGGTAAATAATTGTTTTAGATTTTTTCTTCCCCGCAGTTAACCCAGAGCCTTCTTGACTGCCTGGACACGCCGCTTACGTAACTCATCTGCGATGGCCTGACCTTTAAGTCCTTCATCAACGATCTCTTTTACATCAACTTCGATTGCCGCTTTGTGTGCCTGACGAAAAACATCACCCTGAGGGAAAGGCGTATTTTCAAACCCCTTGCGACCTTTGGAATCAGCTTCCACGGAAATTAAAAATTGTTCAAAACGTTCCGGGCGACGAAATGCGTCCAGCGAGTCAAATGTCTTCACAAAGGTTTCCGGGCGCAACTCATTAGCACGAAAAACATGCGTATGGTATCTGGCAACCAGAACAGCCAGGTCACGAAAATCATTCGGCACTGCAAAACGATCACATAATTTATTAACCAGTCCTACACCCCGAGACTCATGATCAATATGCCTTGGCCACATTTCCCTGGGGGTTGTGCCTTTGCCAAGATCATGTGTCAAAGCTGAAAAACGTACACATTTATCATCTGTTAATAATGCTGCCTGCTCAAGCACCATCATGACATGAACGCCGGTATCAATTTCCGGATGATGCTTCTCCGTTTGCGGAACACCAAATAAGCAATCAACCTCAGGAAAGAGTTTAGCCAACGCACCACATTCTCGTAAGGCAGTGAAAAATATCTGAGGACTGTCCTCTCCCAACGCCATGTCCAATTCGGCCCATACCCTTTCTTTTACCAGGGCATCCACCTCTCCATTATCAACCATTTCCTGCATCAAACTGTTGGTTTGCGTCGCAATGGTAAACCCGAAGCGGGCAAAACGAGCGGCAAAGCGGGCGACACGGAGTATGCGTACCGGATCCTCGGCAAAGGCGGAAGAAACATGTTTCAGCTTTTTCGCCTCCAGGTCCTTACGCCCACCATATGGATCAATAAGATTGCCATCCTTGTCCTCGGCAATGGCATTGACCGTTAAATCACGCCGTTTAAGGTCTTCTTCCAGCGTCACCGTGCTGGAGTATTGAAATTCAAAACCGGTATATCCCGGAGCGGTTTTACGTTCGGTACGAGCCAGAGCGTATTCTTCCTGTGTATCCGGGTGCAGGAAAACCGGAAAGTCCTTACCAACCTGACGAAAGCCCAGGGACTTCATATCATCCGGTGTTGCACCCACAACTACCCAGTCCCGATCTTTAACCTCAAGACCAAGAAGTTTGTCACGAACTGCTCCCCCTACAAGATAAATTTCCATATACTAAGTGTAACCTATAAATGTCTGAAAACCGGAACATAACACACGCATATTATGACGCAATTTGTGAAGCCCTTAAAAATTATCTGTCTATGCTCACTGGCCTTTATTACCGGATGCAGCAATCTCGGTTATTATGCGCAATCTATCAGCGGGCAGATGAGCATACTCAACAATCGCCAGCCAATTGAAGAACTACTAGTGTCAGATGATATTGACCCCGAATTAAAACGTAAGCTCAAACTGACATTAAAAATTCGGGACTTTGCATCAAAAGAACTTCAATTACCTGAAAATGACAGCTATCGCAGTTATGTTGATACCGGGCGGCCCTATGTCGTCTGGAACATCGTTGCAGCACCGGAATTTTCTTTAAAGCTCGAAGAATGGTGTTTTCTTTTTGCCGGCTGCATCAGATACCGCGGGTATTTTTCAGAAGAAGATGTCATTGAATATTCTCAACAGTACAGAGATAAATCCTATGATGTGTATCTACGCGGGGTTGCCGCCTATTCCACTCTAGGCTGGTTTGATGACCCGATTCTGAATACGGTCATCCATCGTGATGACATCCAGCTTGTGGGTCTTATTTTTCATGAACTTGCCCACCAGGTCGTCTACGTCGACAACGATTCTGCCTTTAATGAAAGTTTTGCCAAAACGGTCGAACTGGAAGGAATACGCTTGTGGCTGGCTCGCAATGGAGAAGAAAAAGATTTTATTAAATATAAAAATGACTCTTCAAGAAGAAATGATTTTATCCAACTGGTTATATCTACCTATGACAAGCTGGAAAAACTATATGAACAAGACATCCCGGCCAGCGAAATGCGCGCCAAAAAACAGCAAGTGATCGAGGAAATGAAAGATGCATACCAGGAAATAAAAAAACATTGGAATGGGTATGAAGGTTATGACAAGTGGTTTTCTACAGAAATCAACAATGCAAAAATAGCCGCAATAACAACCTACGCAGACTTTGTCCCTGCTTTTACCGCCTTATTTAAAAAGAATAATAACGACTTTAAAAAGTTCTACGCAGAAGTCGAGGCGCTAGGCGAACTACCCGAAAAGGAACGAAATGCCAAATTAGAAAAACTAAGCAACTAAGCAGGATCAAGAAAAATTATTCACCGCAAAGGGCGCAAAGTTTTTTTATTAATCATTCTTTGCGTACTTTGCGCCTTTGCGGTGAATAACAAACCTGCTTAGTTTCTTTTAGCATACGTACGGAGACCATAGAATCGGCCCCGTAAATTCTTGCAAGCCAGATGCTTTGACATCACTGTTTCCACCGATGATAGCTCTACTTTAAATACCGCCGGAAATTCATCATCACATACACTATCGACCTGCAATGACTTGTAATTATCACGGGAAAATGGCTTACCGGGTAAAAACCCCATCATCGTTGCCTGCATACTGGAAAGACCATTACCCAAACCCCACACTTGCTTCTTTACCCCAATTTGTTTCGCGGTAAATTGAACCAGTTGTTTCAGCGTATACACTTCCGGGCCACACAATTCATATCGCTGTTTAAATGTTTCTTTGTTGTCGATTGCCTGTGTAAAACATTCAACCACGTCGCCAACATACACCGGGGCAAACTTTGAATTCGGGCAGGCTAATGGAAAAACAGAAGGTATTATTTTCAACAATGCGGCAAAGCGGTTGAAAAAACTATCATCCATCCCAAAAATGACCGAAGGCCTGAAACTGGTTACATTGATGCCGTCCGCCTGATGGACAATATCTTCAGCTTCACCTTTCGTTTTCAGGTACTCACTTGCGCCTTTCCCGGCATCTGCATTAAGTGCGCTCATATGTAATAAACGGGTAATTCCATTTTTCTGGCAGGCACTTACAATATTACGTGTTAGTTCAACATGTGCTTTTTTAAAACTGTTGTTACGGCCGCCCTGATTAAGAATGCCAACAAGATTAATAACAATATCAACACCCGATAACAGCTCATTTAACTCATCAGTATTGTGAATATCTGCAGTATTAACACTGACCGTTGGCAATACCAATAATTCACGGTGCCGTTCTCGATCACGGGAAGGTACTTTGACTAAATAACCCAGTTTTACCAATTTCCCGATTAAATGCCGACCGACAAATCCACTTCCACCCAATACACACACTGTTCTTTTTTTAATCACAACTCACCCCGAATGAATACACAAAGACATCTGGGCCACAGGCCCCGACGGTTTGGGTCTAATTGTAACAAATTTTAAGTAAAAAGAAGCTTTTATGGTTTTACAGGTGAGATCAGCGGCATACGTTTTGTCAGGGGGATATGTTGCCCATCCAGACGTTTGTCAAAAATTGTTGTGTAAGCCATTACGTTTTTAACATACCGCCGTGTTTCCTTGAAGGGAATGATTTCGACCCAAAGATCTGCGGGCATATCATTATCCCTGGGCATCCATTTTTTTACTCTATGAGGCCCGGCATTGTAAGATGCCGTTGCCAGGATCTGGTGGCCATTATTCTGATCAAGCATCTGCTTCAAATAACCACTGCCCAAACGAATATTTTTATCCGCCTTGAATAACTCATTTGTGCCCCTCATCGGCATCTTTAGCATGCGCGCAGTTAATTTTGCGGTACGCGGCATGAGTTGCATCAGACCCATGGCCCCCGCACTGGAGCGTGCGTCCGCCATAAATGCACTTTCCTGGCGCACCACACCATATACCCATGCTGGATCAATTTGATAACGACGTGCCGAGGACATCACCTGATCCTGAAATGCCATCGGAAATCGTATATCAAGATCACTATAATGTTTACCTTGCGCAACCGTCAGGATTGCACGGTCATACCAACCCCAACGACTCGCCAGTACAGCGGCTAATTGTAATTGTCGCCTGTCCATTGTTTTTAGCCCATGCCGCCATTCCCGGCGTGCATCCAGTATGAATCCCAATCGATATAATTCATAAGCACGGGTTATGGAAGGTAAGGCAATGATTTCAGATAGCTCGTGCTCCCGGTGTATAATTGACTTTATTTCAAAATCATAGGACCTCTCAAGACGATCCGCCGCCAGAAAACCATAATAACTTCGGTGATTGGCTATTTTATTAAAACTCCTCATCGCCATATCGATATAGGCACTTTCTGTTTCTTTTAGTCCAATCTCCTGTAATGACCGCCCGCGCCAGTATTGCCATCGGTCTGTATTTAATTTTTCTTCAGGTAGTGCTTCAATCCAGGACAGCACTTCAGGCCAGTTCTGATTTGATAGTGACGCGCGTATGCGCCAAAGTGTCACGGCATCGTCATTTGTATCTAATGCACCTAACCACTCCACCGCCCGCGGATGATTTCGATAAGCAGCCCTGAGCGCCAGATATTTATCAAGCTCTGAAACTTCCTGTTCTGTATATTGATGAGTAGATTTTATTTCCTGCCACTCACTTATTGCCGCCTCCACATCAAGACGCACCAAACGTTTAACACCGTGGCGTAAAATCTCCCTCACCCTGGGTGTATCTTGCCTGAATGCCTTGTGCCCCATCATCGAAGCAGGACGACGATGCATTCGCAACCAATAGTTAACCCATTTTTGGTCAATACGATCCAGAGATTTTGCCAGGTACTTGACCAAACTCAATTTTCTGGCGGCCATTGCAAGACTGATTCTTTCCCAGATAACCTCATCAGTCATACCACCCTGTGCTTTCCATTTTTCAAATACTGGATTGCACATTTTGGGTTGAGATTTACCTACCGTCCACAGCACCTTGATTTCATCCATAATGCCTTCGGTTTGGTTGTTTATCAGACGCGCTTGCAGATAGTAGCAATACAGTTTTGTGCTTTTCCTTTCTGTTGGTAATTTGTTTTCATATTCGTCTAAAAAAGTTTCCCAACGTTTTCTACGGGCAAGATCAAACAACCATTTTGACTGCAAACGCACACTGATAGGACTGTCTGAATATTCAGAAATAAATACACGAATTTCATCCTTAGAAGTCCGGTGCAATCGTTTTCTTAAATAGTCATAACGTAAATAGCCATAAAGAGGATAGCCATCAACCCTCTTCGACAACTTGTTAAAGGTTTTCACTCTGCCTTTTCCAAGCGCCTCTTTCGCAGCCACAAAATCCTGACGTTGTTGCGTCAGGCCGGTCTTAAATCCCAACGCATAGGCAGGCCCTGATATTGTCATCTGACAAACCAGAGCAAACAACACAAAACTGTACGCGTATAACCTTAAACTAATCATTTTTTTACAAATAATACCTTAATGTTATTAAAGGAACCTCTGTCTCCAGGTTGCCGCACACACCATGCCCATTTCGTTAATACCATAAAAACCATCGGAAAATATCACCTCAAATTCCGCATTTTTTAGACAACAAGAAACGAAATTTGCACAACATATCACGACCAGATTGCTAATTTGATCAGAAAACCCAATAAAGCTGACGCAAGTGCCTGATATCTAATATTCGTAAAAATCATAATGTTATCATTTGCTCAGATACTGAACATGATGACCCATAAAGCTTAAACAGAATGTGTCTTACACCTATTATATTGGCATTTAGAATGGAAATTTTAGCTGGCCTGAATTAAGACAGCCTTGAAATGAGTTAAATAAATAAAAAAAAACGAACCACAGCGTTTAAAACACCCTGTGGTCCGTTTCTTATGCCCGTTTAAATCGTGAGCAAGTACTAATAACTAGAACGTGGCGATAGCTTCCAGCTGTATGATGTCGCCATCACAGGCAACAACATCGCATCCAAAGCCAGCTGAGTTTACTGGCGTAAAGTCACTATCATTTATTCGTAGCTCAGCATTTACAACCAGATTTTTGGCCAGCATATAACTACCCGCAAATGTAATTGAGGTAGCAGTACCAAAACCAGGAATATCATAACTCACGCTGTCAAATCTACCCGTTACGCTGATCTGGTCTGTAATCTTATAAACACCCGTTACGCCGAGACCATAATCAACCACTTCTGAAGGAAGAAATAATTCCCCGCCTAATAACAACCGGGCTTTTTCAAATGTCACATTAAAATCAACAATTGTTTCAAAGCCAATATCCTGCGTGACAAAGCCGAGCTGAAAATCAAAACCTTTCATGTTTTGTGGTGTGAAATCGACGATTCCCATCAGGGATTGTTCCTCGGCAACACCCGCCAGGTCATTCAAAAACCCACCCGTCAATACAACCGGACCCACTGTGCCACTTACCATGATACCCGCAACATTATTCCCATAAAAATCGGTTGTTGCATTCCAGAGATTATAAATTTGTCCATGAGAAACCTGGTAGAGATCAGGCGCATCTTCCGCTTCCCAACCGAGAGGATTATTAAATACACCGCCCTTGACCAGAATCTCATTTTTTGATTTCCAGTCAAAAAATGCCTGTTCAATACGACCGGAATCTTCACCTGCCGTCGATGCTGTTGATGTATTAAAATCAAGATCAATACGCGCCGAGATTGACGGGTCAACAGTTGTTTCTATATCCAACTCTGCTGCCACATCAAATTTACCTTCAGTAGAAGATGTCCCGGTACTGACACCATCGGATAACACATAAGTCAAATCAGCAAAACCACTGAACTCCGTTGTTGCCGCATTGGCCACACCCGCCAATCCAAAAGTAATGCCTGGAATTAATATTAAACTGGATAAATTTTTCATAACGCCCCTCTAAGTATTGCCTGGTATTGTTTAACATAATCATGGTGCGGCACAAACCACCCCATGGTATTTTTTTAAGGCATAGTAACTTGCACTAAAATCGCACATACCCTATCACAAGAGTTAAGTAACAAAAATTTTATTTTTTTCTTAAAAATAACTTAAGATGCAGTGTGCTAACAAATTACTTTCAATTTTATTCAAACACTATTGTAAAATGTAAAGAACAATCCATTTAAAAATGCAACGATGTATAATTCATATCTCAAACTACTTTTTTAAAACCAGACCGGAAACTGCAAAGTGTCCCCATAACACGCACTCAAGACCTGCCATATCCACCCGATATATAACAGGTTAACCCTTTAGCCAACCATCACTTACTGGCAGCAAAGACATAAAATGCCAGCCTGAAGCTGGCTGATTTATAATAAAATCCTGGAGAACCAGATGAACATGAAAAGAAGTCTACTCACCGCGATGCTTGCGTTAGGAATGCCTTTGACTGCATCGGCACTTGATCTCAACGAAGCCAAACCCAGTGTATTCGATTATAACTATGCTGATATAGAGTACATTAATTATGATGCGGGAGACGGTGGACTAAAATTTAGCGGGTCACATAACATCAAACCCAATATTAATATCTTAGGCGGCCTCGGTTTCGCCTCAGATTATACCCAGCTTGACATTGCTATTGGTCACCATTCCAAATGGTATGGTCTGGAAAATACGGATCTGAATTTATTTGTCGGGCTTGAATATGGTGATTTCGATGGCGGATTTTTTTCATCATCAGACACCGGAATATTTTTTGGCGCGGGCATGCGTAAACTCTTCACTCCTGAATTCGAACTGGCCGGCGCATTGAGTTACCACAGCTTCTTTGATGGTGACTTTGTATTTTCAATTGAAGGTCTGTATCGGTTCAAGCCAAAACTGCATGGAAAACTGGGACTGGAGCTGGGAGACAACGACACATTTAAACTGGGTATACGTTACGATTATTAAACCTGCGTTCACAATAAAAACTTGAAGCGCTCAATTGTTGCAGGGTGCGTACCACGCACTCTGCAACACACGCATTGGATTTATAAAAAATCCCTACTCAAACTCACCAGAAGCCTGCAAATCGGCATGATAAGAAGATCGCACCATAGGGCCACTCGCCACATTTGAAAAACCCAGTTTCTCTGCCACCTCGGCAAGCGCATCAAATTCCTGCGGCTCTACAAACCGTGTTACTGGCAGGTGAAATTTGCTTGGTTGCAAATATTGCCCAAGCGTAAGCCTGTCACAATCATGCTCTCTCAAGTCTTGCATTACTTGCTCAACTTCTTCAAGTGACTCACCCAACCCCAGCATCAGGCCAGACTTGGCTGGAGTATCAGGAAACAGGCTCTTAAAACGTTTAATCAATTTTAGTGACCATGTGTAATCCGCACCAGGACGCACCTGCTTATAAAGTCGCGGTATCGTCTCAAGGTTATGATTAAATACATCCGGGGGTGTTTTTTGTAGAATATCTAACGCAATATCCATACGTCCACGAAAGTCCGGCACCAGCACTTCAATTTGTGTTGCAGGTGAAAGCTCGCGTACAGCAGAAATACAATCAACATAATGTGCGGCACCACCATCACGCAAATCATCACGATCAACGGATGTAATCACGACATACTTTAATCCCATCGCTTTTATTGTTTTTGCCATGTTCACCGGCTCACTCTGGTCCAGGGGATTTGGTCTACCATGAGCAACATCACAAAATGGGCAACGACGCGTGCAGATATCACCCATAATCATAAACGTCGCCGTACCATGCCCAAAACATTCCCCCAGGTTGGGACAGGAAGCCTCTTCACAAACGGTATGTAAGTTATGTTCTCTTAAAACATTTTTAAGTGCCTGCACCTTCGCGCTATTTGGTGATTTGGCACGTATCCATTTTGGTTTACGTTGTATGCCTTCGGAAGGCACAACCTTAATCGGAATACGCGCAACCTTGGCCTCACCTCGCTGGTGCACACCTTGTTTAGGATCAACTTTTTTCTGCTTATCGTTCGACATACCCAACTCTTCTGTAACAATCAAAATTTTGTAAAAATAAAATAACGTCTGTTCTCTATATCCCGGCTCTACCCAACAATCACCTCATGATAGCCTATTTGACGCTGAAAATGCGTTAATAGACGTGCAACGACTTTATCCAGAGATTCATATTCTGTCAGATCAGACAGTTGCGTCACTTTCAGTCCTTCATAACCACAAGGATGAATACAGGCAAAAGGCGAGAGGTCCATATCAACATTAAGACTAAGGCCATGATAACTTTTTCCCCGCTTGATTCTAAGGCCCAGGGAAGCAAGCTTGGCATCCTGCTGATCAAGACTGACATAGACGCCTGGCGCATCAGACCGTGCATAAGCGCTAAGACCATAATCCCCGAGTAGCGCAATCACGGTGTTTTCTATCACGCTCACCAGTTGCCTGACACCCCAACCGCGGCGATTTATATCAATCAGTGTATAAGCGACGATCTGACCAGGACCATGATAGGTCACCTGACCACCACGATCCACCTGGACAACCGGAATATTGCCCGCATTGATAACATGCTGCGGTTTACCATTCAGGCCCTGGGTGAAAACAGCAGGGTGTTGCACAAGCCAAATTTCATCAGCAGACGATGTGTCACGCGCCAAGGTAAATGCCTGCATTTCCTGCCAGACAGGCACATAATCACGCTCACCCAGATGTCGCACAACAAGCTTATCGTTAATCACAGCGCCATAATGACACGTTCACTGTCGGTCAGCTCCTGATAGATTGCATCCAGCTGTGCACGGCTACGCGCCTGAATGGTCACGGTGATAGCAATATATTTCCCACCCGAGCTATCGCGCAGGGTGATCATGGTTTCATCCAGGTCCGGTGTATGGCGCCGTACAATTTCAACTACATGTGTATGGAAGTCATTTTCCGGTTTGCCCATAATCTTGATTGGGAACTCACAGGGAAATTTTAATGGCGATTCTTCAGATGATTCAGTCATGTTGTAACTCTTGCTGCTTAGTAAATAGAGCTTAGTGCTAAATACTGATTTTCCGGTTCATACTTTACTTTTATAGTCCTGAAATAACGTAAACATTTTCAGCCATTGTGGGCCAGGACTGCCATCACCTACTGGTTTACCATCCAATTGCGTTACTGGTAGAATTTCCTTCGTTGAACTGGTTAACCAGATTTCATCAGCATTATGCAGTTCAGACGCTTTGATTGTCCGCTCTTCATGTAAGACATTATTTTTCGCAGCCAGTTCCAATACCAGGTCCCGTGTGATCCCTGGCAACAAAAAAGGGCCTTTTGGCGGTGTAATCAATACATTCTCTTTAACAATAAAAACATTGCTTGCCGCACCTTCGGTTGCCTCGTCATCTCTTATTAGAATGGCCTCAACCGCACCGGCATCAATAGCCTGTTGTCGCAACAATATATTGGGTAACAAACTGATCGCCTTGATATGACAATTTTTCCAGCGACTATCTTCCAGAGTAATGGCGGCGACACCCTTATTTTTCAAGTCCCGGGCCGGCGGCGCAATCGGGTTACACATGGCAAAAATGGTTGCGCTTACGCCATCCGGGAGCGTATGGTCCCGTGGCGCCACCCCACGCGTGACATGCAAATAGACACCCATGTCGCCTGGTTCGTTGCGGGATAAAAGCTCCTTCAATACAGGCTCCCACTGCATATCAGACACCGCATCTGTCAATCGAATAGCGTCCAGGTTGTTCTTCAGGCGGGTCAGATGCTGCTCAAGACGGAGCAGTTTGCCATTGTAGGCTGGAATGACTTCATAAATACCATCACCAAATATAAAGCCACGATCGAGCACAGATACATGTGCCTGCTCAACAGGCAAGAACTCTCCATTTAAAAAAACAATCATACAAACTCTCAGGTGTGGTGTATTGCCAGCATTACTCGAACAACAACTTTACTTCATCAAGCAAGTTATTCCATAAGCTACCTGATTCTATAGACTCAAGCGCGACCAGTTTACGCTCTGCAAAATCCAGCTCACCAAGCTTGACAGAAACTATACCCAGCTCCTGGCCCTTTACTGTCGGCGCAATAATTTTTGAAGATATTTTCATTGAGGCATCAAGATTTTTATACTGCCCTCTCGGCACAGTGACATACAGGTCCTGCTTCAGACCCAGTGAAATCATTTCTTTTTCGCCCTTCCAGACAGGTACTTCGGTTAGCGGCACATCTGCAGCGTACAACTGATGGGATTCAAAAAACCGAAAACCATAACCTAATAATTTCTGACTCTCGTTAGCACGCGCATTTTCACTTTTAGCGCCTAACAAAACAGATATCAAACGCATGTCATCTATTTTCGCCGAGGCCACAAGACACAACCCAGCTGACTCTGTGTGGCCGGTCTTAACACCATCCACATATTTATCACGCCATAACAATTTGTTGCGGTTATACTGCTTGATCCCGTTAAACCTGAATTCCTTTTGCGAATACCATTTATAATGCTCCGGGAAATCTCTTATCAAGGCCTTTGCAATCGTCGCCATATCCCTCGGGGTTGTATAATGGTCTTTATGAGGTAACCCGGTGCTATTTACAAAATTTGAACTTATCATCCCCAGCTCTTGTGCATGCTGGTTCATCAGTGAAGCAAATGCTTCCTCACTGCCTGCAACGAACTCGGCAAGCGCCACTGTCGCATCATTACCTGATTGAATAATGACACCTTTAAGCAATTCCTGAACTTCAATTTTCTTACCTACCTCAGCAAACATTCTTGAGCCGGGCATTTTCCAGGCCTTTTTACTAATGGTGACCATATCCTCGAACTTGATATTCCCTTCACGCAGCTCGTATGCCACCACATAGGAAGACAGCATCTTGGTCAGACTGGCGGGTTCCATGCGCGTATCCGCATTCTTTTCAGCCAGCACTCGCCCACTATTGTAATCAATAAGCAGGAAGCCCTCAGCTTTGATTTTGGGCGGTGATGGCACCAGGATTGGTGCTGACAACGACTCACCCACCCATAGCAGCAAAAACGCCATTAGAAAGAACATGTTTAAATACTTCATAATTAACCTATCGTAATATTTCTATTTGTAAACCAGTTTATTCAACAATAATTTTTGCTTGCGCATATCCCAACTTACCTAACTCATCAAGCATACTATCTGCATGCTCAACTTTATTTATTGGTCCTACCCTGACCCGGTATAAAGGACGAAGGGGCGAATCAACCTGACTGATCTTCACGTTGCTTATTTTTGAACGCTGCAACTTTAACTGCACACCTTGCGCATTCTTTCTATCTGAGTACGCGCCAATTTGCACATAAAGATTAACCGGTTTTGATGGCACGCCAGATACCAGCGCGACCTTTTTATAATTGGCTTTTTTTACTTTCTTTTCCGGGACTAGCGCAACCACTTCCACCAGACCCGTTCCATTTCCGGCAATCCCCAGTTTCGTTGCGGCAGAATACGATAAATCAATTATGCGATCATTATGAAAAGGCCCACGATCATTTACCTTGAGCACAACACTCCGATTGTTATCAAGATTAGTGACCTTGACATAAGTTGGCAATGGTAATGTTTTATGCGCAGCCGTCATGTCGTACATATCATACGGTTCTCCGCTTGAGGTACGCTTACCATGGAATTTTGAACCATACCACGAAGCAATACCTTTCTTTTTATACCCCAGACTGGAATCCATCACCTCGTATCGCTTGCCAAACACGACGTAAGAATCCGGGTTTCCATACTTGCTTTTCGCTTCCACACGCGGCACAGCATCAGGAATTGCGGCTATATCAATATTTTGCCTGAGATGTTTACCGCTAGGCGGGCCATCCTGTTTGCCTGTACTACCACAGGCAACAAGTGACAGCAGCAACAGTGCAGTCAACCACAATCTCACCATGTCAAACATCCTGAACATGTCACTATTATATACCAGATTGCAGATTGTACGGGCAGTTTCAGATCTATCGACCTGACGAACCAGATTTGTTACTTGCCAGGCTTGAACTGTGTAATTCGCGGATTTCCTGACTTAACTGATAAACAGCCATAGCATAAAGCGGGCTATGATTATAACGTGTTATCACGTAAAAATTCTGTAAGCCTACCCAGTATTCATGGCCTGATTTTAGCTCCAGCTCAATCAAGGCGCCTGACAAGTTTCCGGGAATATCATCTGTGATGGTCACACCATATTGTGAAAAACTTTTGACGCTGGTCTTTGGTTTTATACCCTTATCCAGAAGCGCCTTATATTTTTTGCCTTTTATCGTTGCGCCCCCGACGACTGGCTGGCCCGGGACCCAATGATGCCTGCTGAAATAATTAGCAACACTGCCTATCGCATCAGTTGTATTATTCAGCAAATCCCTTTTTCCATCACCGTCAAAATCTACTGCGTAATTTCTGTAACTACTGGCAATAAATTGCGGTTTACCCATTGCGCCGGCATAAGAACCTTTAAGTGACAACGGATCTATTTTTTCTTCACGCGTCATCAGCAAGTAGTGCTCAAGCTCTCCACGGAAAAATTTTCCCCGTTTCGGGTAGTCAAACGCAAGCGTCATCAAGGAATCAAGTACCCTGAACTTTCCCTTATAGACACCATATCGCGTTTCAACACCTATAATGGCGACAATATATTCAGCCGGTACGCCATATTTGCTTTGCGCACGTTTCAAGGCAGCTTCATTTTCATTCCAGAACGTAACACCTGCTTTTACCCGGCCCGGTTTGAGAAAAATTTTCCTGTATTTATACCAGGGCATAGCCTCTGCAGGCCTGTTCATTGCATCAATGATCGTCGTTTTAATTTCACCCTGACTGAGCAAATTGGTCAACTCAAGACTATTAAAGTCATGTTTTTTAACCATTTCATCAATAAATTCCCGCACTTCCTGTCGCTGCACCAGGTTTTCGGCGAAGGATATCGATGGCATGACAAAACCAACGATGCAAAACAAGATAAACATCGTCATCTTGAAAGTTAATTGTCTTAATGTTTTCTTAAGCATATTTCCCGTCTGTGTATTAAGTAGGTAAAAGTTTTCTATGCGTATGTATAGACATCAGCATACCGAAACTTGCCATCAAGGTCACCATTGATGTTCCCCCGTAACTGACAAGCGGGAGCGGCAAACCAACAACAGGTAATAAACCCGTGACCATACCTATATTAACAAAAACGTAGATAAAAAATGTCATTGTTATACTGCCACCCAGAAGTCGCGTAAACGTGTCCTGCGCCTGGGCCGAAATATATAAGCCTCTGAGAACAACAAAGAAATACACCGCTAACAACAAAATAACGCCAATCAAGCCAAATTCTTCCGCAAATGCTGCAAAAATAAAATCTGTGGATCGCTCAGGTAAGAAATCAAGTTGAGACTGAGTACCATTCAACCAGCCTTTCCCATATAACCCTCCTGAACCTATTGCAATTTTTGACTGAATAATATGATAACCGGCACCCAGAGGGTCATTTTCAGGGTTAATGAATGTGAGCACGCGCGCCTTCTGATACTCATGTAATGTAAACCATAATAATGGGGCGCTTGCCGCAACCAGGCTACAAAATAAAAAAATCAAACGCCAGGAGATACCAGCCAGAAAAATCACGAAAATACCCGCACTTCCCACCAGCAGGGAAGTTCCCAGATCCGGCTGTTTCGCAATCAGCAACACCGGCACAAACACGATCAGAAGCGAATACATAATACGCGAAAACCTGGGCGGCAATGATTGTTCAGACAGATACCAGGCGACCATCATAGGCACTACCAGCTTCATTAACTCTGATGGCTGAAATCGAAAAAAACCAAGGTCCAGCCAGCGTTGAGCTCCTTTACCTGACTCACCAAAAAACAAAACCGAGAAAAGCAACATCAGCCCCGCCGCGAACAACCACGGTGTCCAGCGTTGAATATGGTATGGTGAAACTTGCGCAAGGATAAACAATACGAAAAAAGCGATACCCAACCGAATTGCCTGACGTGTTATAAGCTCACTATCCTGCCCGCCCGCACTATACAAAATAACCAGGCTCGCAGCAGAAATCAAAAGCAACCCTAACAACAAAGGCAAGTCGACATGAAACCGGTACAAAAAACTTTTTTGACTTTCCTGGCTTGCACTTGAATAAATATCAATTGTATCTGCTATTTTCATAAAATATACGTTACCAGGTTAAACTGATTGCTTCAGGATTATCACTCATTGCGAAACAAAGCCATCCATCACTTTACGCACAATAGGCGAAGCGACTGAACCACCGTGCCCACCATGCTCCACAATTGCTGCAACTGCAATTTGCGGATTTTCTACCGGCGCAAAACCAACAAATAACGCATGATCCTGCAATTTCTTTTTAATCTTGGTTTCATCATATTCTTCATCTTGCTTTATACCAAACACCTGTGCCGTACCGGTCTTACCGGCAATCTTATATGGTGAATTAATGCCAATCCTTCTGGCCGTTCCTCGAAGACTATGCACCACCCTTTTCATCGAGTTAATAAT
>JAUWSG010000103.1 GCA_030610155.1 Gammaproteobacteria bacterium | reverse complement strand
GGAAATGCAGGCTGCGATTCAGTCCTTCCAGGCAAAAGAAATGGCCAAACGTAATGCAGCTGGTACAGAAAGTAAAAAGGCCGGCGAGAAGTTTCTGGCTGAAAACAAAAAGAAAAAAGGCGTCACGGTGACCGCTAGCGGACTTCAGTATAAAGTCCTTAAAAAAGGAACAGGCAAAAAACCGAATGAAAAAGACACTGTCGTTGTCAATTATAAAGGTACTCTGATAAACGGAACTGAATTCGATAGTAGTTATGGACGTGGTGCACCCGCTACTTTTCAGGTTGGCCAGGTAATTAAAGGCTGGCAGGAAGCATTACAATTAATGAATGCGGGTTCTAAAATGGAAGTATATGTGCCTTCTGATCTAGCATACGGCCAGAATGGTGCCGGTGGAAAAATTGGACCAAACGAAACATTGGTTTTTGAAGTTGAGTTACTGGAAATCAAATAAAATAGACCATTAGGTTCAAAACAGGATCAAAAAAGGGCGACACTGTCGCCCTTTTTATTGTCTGCGTGTTGTTTATTCAGTTTACATCCTCTATCGGCTTGACACCCGGCCTGATTATATATTCCGGGTTCTGCAAATAAAAGGTGATATTCGCCCCTGTCAACAAAATCAACCAGCTGATTTGAAGCCATACTAAAAACAGAATAGTAATGGCAAATCCTGAATATATTGCCTCATAATTTGCTGATGTCATCATAAAAGAAGCAAAGATCCGACCCAGTAGCGCCCATAAGACCCCGGTAATAAGCCCACCGATAAGCGCACTTATAATCTTCACTTTTGTATTGGGTATTATGAAATAGGTGATCGACGCTGCGACGATAATAAACAGATAAGGAAGAAATCGGTTAAATGTGTATTCCATTACCTGCACTCCTTCATACTTCATCATTTCCTGTATAAATGTTGTACTCACTAACGCAGCAGTCATTGCAATGGCACCGAACACCAATACAGGCCCAACAAGGACCAGCAAAATATAAACTATGAAACGGCGAAGAAAATTTCTACTTTTTTCAACATGCCAGATAACATTATAAGCCTTCTCCATTTGATGGATAAGTGATAAGGCCAGATACAAGAGCACCACAGAACCAACGAATCCAAGCACACCTACATTAATACTTTCTATATAGCTAATGGCTTGCAAGCCAAGATCGACACCCTTTTCACCCATCGGGCTTAACAAATTAATAATAAAGGGTTCTGCCTGACGGTGAACGCCGACAGTTTTAAGGATTGAAAATACCAGTGCAAGTAATGGTATGATTGTTAACAACGTTGTATAAGATAAACCAGCAGCCCGTATCTTTAATTGTCCACTCAATATGTCTCTTGCTACAACAAATATAAGTTGTGCGACAAAAAGCACCCAACCCAATCCTTTAGATGGCATTTCTGTTGGCTTCTGCCAGAAAACTGCCTTATATTTTTGCAGCTGCGTTTTTATCAATCTCCTCGCCCTTTATATTTCACACTTTAACCATTATCTGTATTAATGCTCATAAGTATAAAAAAAGTCTGCGCCACTTGCTTCACCTGTTTCTGACTGTACGACCCATTTACTACCAAGCTGATAGCGTATTCTGAATGTGTCTACCGCACTGGATAGTCCTCGACTGTAACTAACATATAAACGGGGATTAAGATATTTTCCAATAACAAGCAATGTATCATCAGATGCCTCTTTTGATTCCAGTCTAACATCCTCAAGTCCAAATTTATTGCCTATTTTTCTGAGCGCCGTATTCAAGCCAAGTTGTGAGGCCGCCAGGGCCAATGATTTTCCGCCTTCACCCGAAGCATCATTAATGGGTATACCCAATAATAAATATGACAAAATTTCATCCTCGTCTCTGTGCGGGTCAGAAAACAAGCTAATATGCGGATTTAATAAAGGGCCTTTTACTTGCGCACCCACTTTAATATTCTCTAGCTCCTTAATGGCGCGTGCATCGATACTTGGATTATTAATCGGATTACCGACATATATCAGCCGACCCACTTCAATATCCAGTTGTTGCCCAATTGCCTTATCCAGTTTTTGCCCAAATCCCGTATCGAGTTTTTGTCCAAATAACTCGTATTTACCATTTTTTATACTGATTTCACCAAAACCGGTTGTTGTCTTGTGGGGTTCATCAACCGCAACAACGGCACCGGTAATATTACCAGCGACATCAAAACCGGAAAACATGACCTTATCCCCCAACTCCAATCTTACACTGGTATAAAACTCCCATTTTTCTTCTTGCTCGTCAGTTTCGCCGACTACAACTACATCGTTTGATACAATGACTGTGTTGGATACATCTTTGACTGTAATAACGGCTTCCGGAATAGCCAATACACCGACAAGATCCACTCTTCTATTTGCAGTAAATAATTGCAAGCTGGGAGAAATAAATGCATGCACCTCTGGAAGATTGACGATTTCAAAGTCTTCGCCTGATAATTCGAAATTTGTTTTGATATTTTTTGCGGACTCAAACTCGATCTGACCAATGAAGCCCATTTTTCCTTTACCTGATTCTCCCTCTCCCTTTAGATTAATAATATTTGTATCACTGCTGTTGATTGATAGAGATACATTACTGACATTAATCCCCACTTGAGGAAGTGCAATCGCACCGTTTGCCAAATCTGCCCTGCCATTAATTAGCGGTTTTCTAATCGTCCCGCCAAATTGATAATTTGCAGTAAATGCTCCTGCAGTCTGGTCCAACTGATGAAAAATTGAAGGTAAAATGCTAAAATCAGGCATAACAATATTGAGATGGCCTTCAAGTGACTGGTCAGACGGTTTTATACCATAAATCCAACCAGGCAAACCCAGCTCAGCTTCAATATTACCAACGTCATTAAAATCCAAATTCATTTTTCCACGGGCGCCTTGCGGATTAACCATTACATCAATCTTACCGCCTGCGAAGGATAGCTGTATCTCATCCTCATCCGGTAACAAATATTTAAATTCTCCCTTCGAAATATTGATTCCTGCATCCAGCCTGAGTAGCTGCCCGACATCGCCAGACAGGCCTTGAGTGTAAGTGAGATCAAGCTGCCCATTTATCAATCCTGTCAACTCGATATCCTGCCTGATGAACGGTTGAAATAGTGAGAATGATAATTCTGAAAGACTGGCATGCGCGTTTACACCTCTGTCCTTATGCCAATCTGCTTCTGTGCATACCCTTGACTCAGCCTGTTTCCAGCAAGTTCTCGTAAACCGTAATGTATTACTGCCCAGCAGTATATTACCGCCATTCTCCAGCTGAAATTTTTCTATGTTTTCCTGCTGATAACTGGAATCGGTTAAACGTCCAATCCAGATTTTTTCTTTATATTGTCCCTCCACAATAAAATCTACGACACCAAAATCTCCGGCAGCAACTGCAGATATCTGGTGATTGGAGAATAAACCTTTAGCGTCCAAGGTAAGGGAACTTACCGGTTCGCCCTTGATGTTTGCATTCGTGACATTCAAGTCAAAAAATGACTTTTGCCTGTCTGCCAAATCGACATCAACATTAGCTTCGATACCCTCCGCCGAATAATCACCATACAAAAACGAATTGCTCGCCAATTCCATCTTTATGCGTGGTTTTTTTCGTACCCCTGTTATCCGGGCATTCATCTCGACAGAACCTTTTGAATCTGGAATAAATTTACCGATATCCCTGATTTTCGTTTTCAGGCCAAGGTCCCACTTTTCTGATAGATTACCGGTCACATTTACCAGGTCAGCACCAGATTCAAGGTTGAGAGTCTTCACGCTAACTGATTCACCATCAATCCGGATATAGGCCTCTCCCGCAACAGGGTGGGATAGCAGCTCACCTTCCAGCCCTCGGATATTCAGGCTAGTCACCAGGTGATTATTCTTATAATGCCCCTTACTGGAAGCAATTAACGAGATGTGGCCATTCCAGTCCGGCCACTTAATGCCTGGATCAAGAGCATTACCTTTCAAAGTTAAATTCCATTCGGGACCTTCTGCAAAATCGATCTCACCTTTACCTGTCACTCGTCCAGACAATAATTTTGCATTTATCTCTTCCAGTTGCAGATGGTGTGTGTTGCCATTACCTGTTAGTTCAATGTCACTTGCCGGGACATCCGGTCCGTCGAGTGATCCTGTAATATGCAAGTTATAATCATCCGGTTTACCATTGAGTGCAAGCTTACCCACCTTGCTGGTCATTATACGTTTTCCCTGCAGCGGCCAGTTCCAGTTTGTCCAGTCCCCTTCCGCAAGAATATGGCTAATGTTGTCCTTGCTGAAATCAAAATGACCGTTATCTGCCAGTTTAATGTCCCCTTTAATCATAAGCCCGGCTTTGACTTCCGCCAGCTGCAGATTCAGTTTCTCTACCTGCCAGTGACCCGGCTTATGCGACACCATGATCTGTCCATTTACACTACCTGCGTCAAGAACCTGCGAAGTTAGCCTGGCAGTTGCTGAAAAACTGTTTAAATCGCCCTCCCCCTCCACCATTGCTTGTAACGAGGTAATGTTTGTATTCCCCATCCATCGAGTGAAATTCACTTCCTGAATATCAATTTCTGCCTGCCAGTTAAATTGCTTGAGCGGGTTTTTGACCAGACCATCTAACTGCGCCTGCACCGTTCCCGTCAGCTCATGCTGGATATGTAGTTCTTCTAAATTTCCGCTAATCCTGCCCTTACCCTGGTAGTTATATTGATCAATATCATTCAGACGCCATGACACATTCAGATCATGATTATAATTTTCATTCGGTGACAATGAGCCTGTGATTCCAGTCTGCCAGTCAGGGAAACCCACATCCAGCCTGTCAATGTAAATAACCTGTTTTTTCGTATAGGCACTTAATACAATATCCGTGATAAGAAAGGCTTCTTCCGGATCGGTGTTGATGCTTATATTTTCGATATGGGCGTTGTCTACAGTGATTGATACTGGCAATACTATATTGGGTAATACCATTCCTTTCGAGGGACCATTACTACTAGTAACAGCACTGTAGTATAATCCCTTTGCAGACAATGCCCGGACATGCAGGTCCCCGTCCAGTAAGGAAAATATATCCCAATCAAGTTCCGCCTGTTCCAGCTTTATTGTAATTTCACTGTATTTATAGACTAACTCTTCGATCTTGACTGGCCCGATCAAACGCCCTTTTAATGAAACCAGTTCGATAGAACCCGGTAATTTATTTTTAAAAAACGAATATGTCTTTTGTAAGGCCCATTCAGATGTTAAAAATAGCGTAACAAAAATTGCCCCTGTAACAAGAAAAAATAATGATGTAGAAATGATGACTTTTCTGCGTTTCACAAATCGGCTCCAATCGATAAATGTAACCGCCAGGGATTACCTGGTTTGTCCAGTCCTGTCGCAACATCCAACCTGAACATCCCGATAACGGATCGATACCTGACACCAACGCCTGTGCCACGTTTAAGATCTTCGCCAAAATCATCCATTGCATTTCCTACATCATAAAATACAGCAGAACTCCACGACGCAGTATGGGAAAACTCTAATTCCAAGCTTCCCACCAATAAATGATTACCACCTACGACAATACCCTGATCATTGACCGGCCCCAGGGTGTTGTAACCATAACCGCGCACACTCTGGGAACCACCCGTAAAAAAGCGAACTGATGGCGGTAAATCATTCAAGTCCATTACATCGGTGTACCCCAGATCACCTCTGGCAAATATCCTTCCCTTATCAAATAGCTTCCGAATAAATTTAACACCTAACAATGTCTGCAGAAATGACGACGTTGACCCCAGTGTTTCAGAACCACCCTTAACCTCAATGACAAAACGGTTACCAAATGTTGTATAAATACGGTTGTTCGTTCTGATTCTTGTCCAGTTAACACCTGGCATTATCAACTTTGAGTCATCTTCATCCGCGCCTATTTCGTAATCTTCAAGTTCATAATTAAGGAAATAGGTTTTTTGCCAGTTATGGCTCAAATGAGTATGGCTCAGGCTTAATGTTGTTTTGGTATTGGAGATGTCATTGACATCATTACTTTCCCAACCAGTAGCAATCACCAGTTGATCGGTCTGTGGCTTCTCCTGAGGAATGATGTAACGAACGGTTAAACTGTCCTTTATTCTGGAAGCCTGCGCGACTATATTAGCCTTATGTCCCCATTTATTAATACGTCGTCGTCCTACACCAATGCGTATTCGACCACCCGTATCTGTACCGAAACCTATGCCTAAAGCGTATTTGGTACGCTTGCGTGTTTCAAGTGTAACCTCAACCGGTATGACCAGATTTTCAGCCAGGTCATGTCTTAGCTTAACATCAACTTTTTCAAAGTAATCGCTGCCATTAAGTAAACTATCCAGTTCCAGAAAAGCTGATAAAGTATAAGGCTCACCATTTCTGAATGGAATATAACGTCTTAAAAACTCTTCCGCGAATATATTCTGCTTAAATATCACCTCACCTAAATAATAACGGCGACCAGAGTCCAGATGAAGAATGACTTCCGCCTTATCATTGTCCAGGTCCAGCCTGATTTCCTTTGTGGTAAATCGGGAATCAAAAAATCCTCGTTCTGATGCAAGATGTTCGATAGAGTTTTTTGCCCTTTCGTATAAGGCATGATTTAATCTGGCACCCGCTACGAGAGGGAAATCACGTTGCAATTTATAAAATTTACTATCATCTGTCGCTTCACCGGTGATTTTAAGATCTACGTTCGATATTTTTACCGGCACTCCTTGATTGATCTTGTAATAAGCCAGTAAACCGGCTTCTGTTTTACGAAGTTCTGATGTGATTTCAGGCTTATAATAGCCAAAAGGTTGCAATGCCTGCTTGATTTCCTTCTTTCCCTTCTTGATCAATCTGGCAATACGCTCATCACTCAGGCTGGTAATATTTTTTTGTTGCTCAATACTTAGAAATGACAGCACATTTTTAAGCACATCCCCTTCAATTCCATCTACAACAACCGTCAGCCTGTCAGCAGCGAATACGTTACTGATACTAAAAAATAGATAGACGAAAATGAACAGATGAAATTTGTATTGTGACATTTATCCAATCAAAGCATTTTTATTTTCAAGAAACAGTATCCAGGAATTCAGATTGCCAACCCTTTTTTTATTAGTTCATCAATTAATTGTCTTCGTTGCAGTCCCTCACTGTCTCCGCCTTTAAAAATAAGTGCGCCAGATGAAAAATTACTCCCGTATGTCTTTAACAGATTTACCGATTGTCCAATTGCTGATAAAAATGTTATATCATCCAACGAGCTTAACGGATGAATATAAGCACTCCATAACAGACCTTTGGCAATGGAATATCGCGCATCAAGCGCCGAGTCAAAATTAGCCTGCAAGAGGCGGAACATCATTTTTTCATCCAACTCCTTTGCCTCAACGATCGGTATAATAATTCGCATTCTGTCCGCCCTTTCATCAGTGACGACTGTTACAATCGTATCCTCTACCGAAAAACGCCAGAATCCAGGTTTACCATTTGCATCCTTATCTATTTTTCGTATTAACAAATCCAGGCGCGCATTATTCATTTTTCCCTTTTTTGCGGGCTGATTATCATCTACAGCACCCGCAAAAGTCGCTGTCATAGTGAGCAGTGAAAACAATATAAACAATGAATATACTGAATACGTCCGGTACGCTGGTGCCATGTCATTCTCCTTAATTAATTTTTATAACTGAAAGACTCATCGCGACTACGTAATACAAACATCAAGACAAAAAGAATGTCCATTTAACTACTCTTTTAACATATTAACGAACATTAAAAACCACCACAATCAATCGTTAACCCCAATAATTCTAACACGTTGAGTGTTTTTCCTGATCGTTTTTAAGATAAGAGGTTTAATACTTCATTCGACTTAGCCCGGTCCTGGCGCGTGTTTTCTGCATTAAATACGCCAGCAAGGCAATCGTTTATTACGATGCTGCTTATTCAATGGGAGATGGCAATTTAGCGGATAGTGCCGTGGTTTACTGTTTATTACGCCGCTACGATGTAGATGATGTTAAAGCTATAGTTAAAGATCAGGGCTTCGGCGGGAGATAATATCGCATCAGATCTGCGGGCGATAACCTAAAAAAAAACGCCTGTCTTCCATGACGGGCGTTTTCATACACTGGTACGGTGAAGGCGCAATAGAAAAATATGGCACCCTTACCTCAAACATTCATAAAAAAATGCCTGTCTTCCTTGACGGGCATTTCACACACTGGTGCTGGTAAGATGCAGTATTGACATACAACACGTTTACCCCTGACGTTGAGCATTATAGTTATTTATATCGCGATTATTAGATAACCGCCTGCAGTTGAAATCCAAGCTCCTCGATTCCCTGTTGCAATACATCAATCCGACCCCCAACATCATGCATAAACAAAAAACCTCTATCATTAATCAGATGAATGTCTAGCACGTTTTCCAGCCGTAGTAACACAGCCAGACCATAAAGCTGTTTAACATGTAATTTACCCTGGGGTATGTTTACCAGGATAATTTTTTCATTTTCATCAATTGCGTCATATGCTCTATCATATGGAATTGTAATATCAGTATTGATGAAAAATAATTTGTAACTCATCAAATAATTAGACAATTCGTTCTGATGAGCCACAGCAATATCACCTAATTTGATATTCAAGTTTGGCGATATTTTTATATAATCCTGCTGAAAAAAAGTTTTACAAGTAATAGCCAGGGCATTTATTTGCAAGGGTGTTAATTGCCCATGCGCTACCGAAGCATAAACAGGGCTTATTTCCCCTTCGAAACCAACTAATCCTGCTTCCATTTTATTATAGTGCTGAACTACGTTCACCAGCTTCTCCTGCCAGTCAGCTAATTATTATTTAACGATCCTTCAAACAAGCAACAAAACAATCGATATCTATGTCTGTATTGACGAAATGAAATATAGGTCATTAATGTAAATCAAAGAAGGAACTTTTAATTCTATTACTATTACTAATAGTTATAGCGAACTACAACAGGTACAGTGACGAACAACAGAAAAAGATAACTCAGTGAGTTAATTACATACCAGGGGCTTAAAACAGACTTCAGAAGGTATAAGAGGACGGAGGAGAAGCCCACGTCCTCTGAGGAAGGTGAATTAAAGAAGCTCAGATTAAACCAGAGGCTTCTTATAAAATACTGCGCAATGTAAATCCCATTTTATCTATCTCGTGACGCAACATATCAAGATTGCCCCTGGCCTGAAATTTAAACAAAAATTCTTTCTCATTTACCAGATGTATATCCGCTATATTCCCTGATTGCATAAAGGCAGCAAGATCTTGCAGCTGTTTAACACTCAACTCAGCCTCAGGTATATTCACAACAATGATTTTGTCATCCTCATCCATCTCATCAACAGAAAACTCATGCGTAATAGTGACATCCGCTTCAACAACCAATAATCCATATTGAATAAAATAATCAAATAACTCTTTCCTATGATTCTTCGAATTGTCACCGAAACTGACGTTTAAATGGGGGGAGACTTCGATATATGGCTTTTTCAGGTACTTTTCTGCAGCAAAAGCCAGCGCATAGATTTGTGATGATGATAATTGGCCAAATGGTATAGAAACAAAGAGCGAATTCTCTTTCCCCAATAACCCACTGGAACCCTCCACATTATGTGATTGGTATTGAACAACGTTCACAAACTTCTCCTTATTACTTTTATTATGTTTACATCTATTTTAACGGGCGACCTTGCCAATCACTTTAATAATATTATTAAAAAACCTATAATTAGAGCAAAAACTTAAAGGAAACTTAAAGTGTTCGACATAATACACGAACAACAATAACTGTCGATAGAGAAATGATTGATTTTTAACAAGAAGGTAGCGGGGTTAGAATATTCAGTGCAGTGAATTACAAAACTAAACGGTACATTTAACTCGACTATTTAATGAAGGTTTTGCGCTTAAAGTAAGTCTAGAAAAAATAATTCACCGCAAGGGCGCGATAGAGCAGAGAAAAGATAACAGGGGAAAGGGAAAAAAGAGCGCCTTTGCGGTGAATTCAGGACATAATTACATGCTGCCAGATTTCGGCAAATTGTTCACAAACTAGGCAGATTTTACTGCATTAACGAGATTTAGGTTTTTTCCCCTTTCCCCTGCTCTATTATTTTACTGCATCAAGCGCAGCACCCTGGTTAATAGCGGCATTCATGTCCGTCAATATGGCATCGAGTGCACCCAGACAATACATAACATTCTTCATATTGCTGG
>JAUWSG010000007.1 GCA_030610155.1 Gammaproteobacteria bacterium | reverse complement strand
CGGTTGACCGGCTACTGTTGTGATAATCATAACCACCAAACTGAATTGTACCGGCACCTGCCAGGCCATTCACGACCAGCTTGGAAACGGCAGCGGTTTTCTGAAAATCACTGATATCTCTGCCTGCGTCTGTGAATACTGCGTTCAAATCAGCATCGGCATTAATATCGGTGCGTGTCGGATCACCGGATGCGGCAACTGTGCTTTCAAGATATCCACATTGAATCAGTTTTTCGAGCACCGCATCTTCCTGGATCCTGGTGAGTTTCTTTTCACTGATACGTTCAATTGCCTGCATCACGTTTTTCGCATCGTCACCGTCGGGTAACAACTGCGCCAGTTTACCGGTGTCCACCAGGCCACGTGCATCGTTACCACTGGAGATCTTTGTGGGACGTACGCTCAAATCAATCATCGAATCAGGTGCCACAGAACGCCCGCCAGAATCAGAACTCCTGCTTCCGATTAATGAAACAATGTCACCATCCGCACCTGCTTTATAGATGCCGTACATCGGGTTATGCGGGTTGTCGCTGGTGTCGTTGCTGGAGCGCGCACAGATTACAGAGCCATTGACTCTCGATAAGGTGTCAGCAGATGCCATCTGTTTAATACCTCTGAGCATCGCACTGTCACCATGAAAGGCAATGCCAAGTTCGGTATTGATCGTATTGGCATCCTTGCCCGGAATGAAACCGGCTGGTAATCCCAGCTTTTCATAACCTGCATCACTAATGAAATCCATCTGTCCATTAGGACCGCCGACCAGGACATTGGACCCGGCAATATTGGCACCCCCGGATAAATCAACTGCAATAAAGGGCACTTTGCCATTACCGCCGCTACCACCGGCAACGATGCCACAATCCGCCTCGGTCACTGCCGCGTAGGCGTTTGATCCGACCATGCCCAGCAATGCTGGTCCTACCACCGCGGCGCCACCGGCCATCAGGCCCTGTCCGATGAAATCTCGACGAGTAACAGGCCGCTTGTGATTTTCATGACGTAATGGCTCATCAAAGTCCAGGTAACGTTTATTTTCTATATTCTTAGCCATTTTTACTTCCTCTCATTTTTCTCAAGGTTACTATTTTTTAGCTCTGTCTTATTACTGGATCAAGACCGCAGCACTACCCAATACCGCTGCACAAGCTGCCTTTACTACTGTTCTGGTTCGCGCTGCATCACAATCAGCCGCCACATTACAACCCAGCGTCAACTGATCGATCAGCATATCCAGTTCAGGCTGTATATCAGCCATAGTCGGCTGGCTATCGAGATTGGTGCCTACCATTTTATTAACCAGATTATTGATAATAATGTTGCGCTTGGTCTGATTACTAAAAGCAGTGGTCACCGCAGAATTGAACTCAAAGCTACCAAAGAAGGCAGTGCGTAATGAGCCGCTTTCGACTAATGCATCACAATATTCAAGTGACAGTTTGGCAACACCCACTTGATGAGCGGAAACAAATGAACCCAAATTAGGTGCGCCTGGTAACTGTTGTCTAAGACCATTGAAAGTCGCACTGGTTACATTCTTGCTAACACCGGTCAACGTGGCCATCGTATTATTGATTTGCTCAAAGGTACGCAGACCATGTTCTGGTGAAGGGTCATTGACGCTGGTATCCGTTACAGCAACCGGGACCGCTTCGATCACAACGTTAGTGTTATTACCCAGCACTTCGAATACCAGTGAGAACTGATCAGACTCAGGGCCCATATCTTTCGGTATGACGGCACCCAGTCGTGATAATTCCATTGGCGATGAAGTTGCTGTCACGTCCACGTTACGGAACGCTTGTGCGGTAGCAGGGATATTACCGTTCACAGCGATCCTGATATTTTTGACAGGAACGTTGGGGACAGCCATGTCAGTTGTCAGCACAGGTGTGCCAAATACATAGCTGAATGCGTCAAGCTCAGAGACATCCATGCTGATAGTAGACGTCGTCGCACCTGTTGCGTCCAGCAAGGCACTGACATCAAACTGCAAAGAGAACTTCTCACCTGTACCTGCCAGGGTATTTTGCAATATTTCGGCAGGTGTCAAAGCACGGTCATGAATCGCGACGAAAAACATCTTGCCTAACCACTGACGGTCAACGTTAACTTCATTACCTAAAAGGAAAGTATAGTTTTCGTTCCAGTTGGAAATATCTGCAGGAACAGAAGGGTCTGATGCTACATCGTATGCTGGTTTTCCACCATTGATATAGATATTACGACCATTTACAGGATCAAAGGTAAACACAACATGCTGTAATTCGGTTTTTAAATCAGCGGCATTATTATCTGTTTCCAGAGCCGGATTTGAACCGTTATTACCTGTCAAATCACTTCTGTTGCGGAAATTATAATAATCGGTCACCTGCCCCATGGTGAAATTACGATTGGCAGAATCCTGTGAATAACTGACAATACGCGCAGGACCAGCAAGATCGGTTGCCGCATTGATAATCCAGGCTTCGATCGTATATTCCTTGGATCCAGCGGGGCCCGCGATCATGTCGTACAACTTTTTACTATCCGCCTGTGTACCGACAGCCTTGCTGACCCCGGCATTATTCGGATCTGTGATGTCAATACCCTGGCCTTCAACCCAGTTAACATCCACGCTCAACTCCAGGTTCAATGCGGGTGCAACACCACTTGTGTCAAATGCGGTTGTACCTGTACCGGCCTTGAACTCATACTTGGCGATAATGGAATTCTCAACACGACCTGCACCTGCATTTTGAGCACCATCAGCAAGTGTTAGTGCTGAGCTGACGATGTCAGCACCCGTTACACCAGAACCGCTACCCGTGTCGCCCACCAGGCCTGACCAGGCTTCAATGGCAAGGCGAATTTCATCTGCCCATGCCTGACAATCTGTGCCGCAGCGATGCAGTTCAAGCGTCAACTTGGTAACCAGACGCGAGTTGGCGGGATTACCCAGGTTCGCCAGCGTATTCGATTCGACAACACTTAAAGCTGTGGCTACCGTTTCATGTGCAAAGTCAGGTGTACCACCCGGGCCCTGACTGGCATGACAACCACCACAACGATTAACCACCACGGGATACAATGTGGTTTCAAATGCGGTTTGAGTTGCAACACCACCTGTGCCGCCACCGGTTCCACCTGTTCCACCTGTTCCGGCATTGACTGCAGTCAGATCACCACCACCGCCACCACCACAAGCTGCTAAGGTTAATGCCGCGGCCATTACCAGAACCCGACTCAGGCTGAATGGCTGAACATCACTGCTAATACAGGACTGGCCATTCTCCGCCTTTAAAATTTTTGAATTTTTAGTTTGCTTTATCATTGTAATACTCCTGGTACCTACTTATTCTGGACTTATCTTTATCAGAACCTCGACAAGCTATTCCACTAAAGGCCTGACAAAAAACCCTTTCACACCGCTAACATTAATTACCCATACAGAAGCTTGCGACTTCAGCGAAAACCCGTTTCATGCTGTAGTTGTTCGCCTCAAACACATCCGCGATACGATCCACTTCTGTGCGTTCTGCAGGGTTGGCAGGATCACGGAAACAAACCTGCTTGAATGCTTTTTGTACCTGGCAAGTGGAAAATGCTCTGCTTGAAGCGACTTCTTGCCCCAGGCTTTGCACACCATTACCACTGGAATTTGCACCTCTCCAGCCAAGCAGGGCGTTCTTACCAGAGCGCCAGTAGGAATTGTCCCAGTTGTCATCTTCGGTGATATACCCTAGTGGAAAAGTTGTCGCGTTATTCAGATACTTGGCCTGTACGACACCATCGGTATAAACCACTCTTTGAAGATCGGCATCCCACTCATAATAAGCAAAAGCCTGTACAAGAGGATCCATACCTGCATGACAACCAACACAGGAGTTCAGAAAGATAGTGCTGTCACCACCCGGGCTGCGAGTGACATCCTGTTGAACCCGGTCAGGTGTGCGTGAGGGATCATTAAGGTCCAGCATTTCGGTGCACAGATGATTTTTGGCAGTGAACTCCCACATCGCGCGGTTGGTACCCGCAAATAAAAATGCCTCGCCCGCAGCACGTGATGTTAATATGCCCGCCGCCTGGTTAGCGTTTATCTGCGCTCCTGGCAAACCGGATTGTGCAACCGCGACCAGGTTGGCAGGATTGCCCAGGTTAACGCCACTGTCTTCCAGCTCCTGGTAATGTGCATTATCAGTATGAGCATAAGCGGTTAAGCCTAAACCATTCGCACCAACGTAAACGACATCCGTAGTCAATATATCCTTGAATGAAGCATCATCCCGGATAATACCAATCACCGTCGCCGTGTAGTCATTCAAAGGCATGAAGACTGTCTGGGCCTTATTGGTCCAGGGCGTAATATAATTCTTCAGAAAAATATTGTAGAAGCCCGGGTTGTCCATTGCTTCCATCGCGGCGCCTATGCTATTACCTGCATTAATTTTTACCGCCATGGAAGAAAGCACTGCTTCAGACGGTGGCGTTGCCGCTAATCTGTCATGAATTCTTTTTGCCTGATCACGCGAACTGGCAAAAGTAACAGAGGATCCAATCAACAGTAAAACCGCCAGCAATAAACTTGTCTTACTCCTGGCAACGATATTTGAATTTATAAATGTTTTTTTCATGTCCATAGCCCACACCTGAGTTTGTTATACACCACGACCGAATATCGGCTGAGTTCGTTAGAATCACAAAACCATTTCTCAATGTTTTGCATTCGCCCTAACCCTATCTGATCTCAAAGACTGAAAACTTCTACTTTCGTCACAAAAATCATATTGGTAAAAAATTCCCAAATTGGTTTTTGATCATCTTTGATTGGATTCGATATTCACATTTGGACTTGAAGAGGGATGTGATGACTCTCACAGTTACATTGAATTATTACTAAAAATATTTTTTAAATAACAGAACATTATATACAGCACTGCCTTTGAACTATTTTATGAAAATCTAAGGACTTAAGTCACATTTAAATTGCAAAACAAATCAACTTATCTGTTGGACGGATTCTAAAGGAAATTTAATCAGGATTAATGAAGTTTGAACTGCGTCACAAATTCATGATGGGCTGATGTGTAGATATTTAGAAATGGCCTCCTTACTTGGGATAATTTATGGGTAATTTTTCCTTACTTCCCGTCACTCCGTCACACCGGCGCATGCCGGAATCCAGAGATGATGACGGGTCGAGGCATGAAACATTTGAAACATTAGATAGCTGGAAGTGAGGTGGTTAAAAAGGGGGTAGTGGTAGCCTGGATTCCGGTATACACCGGAATGACGGGCTTAGTAGTGTTAAGTGCTAACTAAAACCGTCATTCCGGCGCATGCCGGAATCCAGGGATGATGACAGAGATGAATATGGTACGACAGTCATGAGTCGTGGAAAGTAACGTGGTTATAGAGGGTGTAGTGGTAGCCTGGATTCCGGCATACGCCGGAATGACGATGTCAGGAGAAATAATCCCAGGTTACGTTGGCAAATAATTTCATAAAGTTTTTCGATAAAAATCGATTTTCTCTCAGTTCCTCATAAACTCAGCAAGATTGCACATATTGATCAAGCTCAAGATACAGCGCCTCCCGCCTGGCATCTGGCAGAAAAGCGGCCTTAATTGCATTTTTTGCCAGCATGACAATATCTTCTTTTGTTAATGATAGCGCCTGCTCACAGGCCAGATAATTCTCCGAAATATAACCACCAAAATAAGCGGGATCATCGCTATTAATCGTTACGCATAAACCATAATCAAGTAATTGTTTCAGGTTATGCTGTGTTAAGTCATCAAACACCCGCAGCTTGATATTTGATAATGGACAGACGGTCAGGGGAATCTGCGACTCTCTTAACAGCCTGACCAGGGCTTCATCTTCCATACATCGCACCCCATGATCTATCCTCTTGACCTGTAACAGTTCAATTGCCTGATAGATGTAATCAGCTGGCCCCTCTTCGCCTGCATGGGCAACCGCCAGATAATCTTCTTTATGCGCTGTTTCGAACACATTTTTGAATTTTTCCGGTGGGTTTCCCTGCTCTGATGAATCCAGGCCGACTGCGATAATTTTCTCTTTATAAGGGCGAGCCTGATCCAGCGTTTGTTGCGCAGCCGCCTCACTGAGATGGCGTAAAAAACACATAATCAGCGAAGAAGACAATCCAAATGTCTGTTGTGCATCTGTTAGCGCCCGATGGATACCGGATATGACGATTTCAAATTCAATACCTCTGTCGGTATGCGTCTGGGGATCAAAGAATATTTCTGTGTGTCGCACATTCTGGGCATGTGCTTTTTCCAGATAGGCCCAGGTCATGTCGTAAAAATCCTGCTCATACAACAACACGCTTGCACCCTGGTAATAAATGTCCAGGAATGACTGTAAATTAGAAAAGTCATACGCCTGGCGCAGTTCATCCACTGAAGCATAAGGCAGGGAAATTTTGTTTCGTTCGGCAATACGGAACATCAGTTCCGGCTCTAATGAGCCTTCAATATGGATGTGAAGTTCTACTTTAGGCAGGCCCTGGATAAATTCTTGCAATTAACAGTTTTCCTTTTTATATGGAGATCAAGAACAGGTATTCACCGCAAAGGCGCAAAGAGCGCAAAGTTTTTTTGTATATAAAGGCTAAAAACTTTAAGTGACTTGTTTTTTGGTCTTGCTATTTATTCTATCCAGATTTTCTTTGCGTGCTTTGCGCCTTTGCGGTGAAATAAATAACGGGAATTAATCGCAAGAATATAAATTTTACTCGTATAAAATCTCAATACTTGAAGTGTTTTATTTTTTCGCCTTTGCTGTCTATTTCGGTCATGGCCTCTATACCAAGTTGCAGGTGGGTTTCGCCCCATTTTTCAGTCACCCCTGTATCTGATTTTTCTGTCTTAACACCTTCCGGTATAACCGGAACATCAGATACCAGTAAAAGTGCACCGCGTGCAATCTGGTTATGGTGGCCCACTATAAAAATAGTGGCTGTTTCCATATCAATTGCAATCGACTTCAACTTTCTCAATCGTGCCAGGAAATCTTTATCATGCTCCCATACCCGGCGGTTAGTGGTGTACACCACACCGGTGCGGTAATCATGGCCTTTTTCAACCATTTTTTGAGAAACAAACTTGTGCAATTTAAATGAAGGCAATGCAGGTACTTCTGGAGGAAAATAGTCATCGCCAGTCCCTTCACCTCGAATAGCGGCGACAGGCAGGATAAAATGTCCAATTTCAGAGGAGTATTTCAGTCCACCACATTTACCTAGGAACAAGACTCCTTTGGGTTGTCGCGCACTTAATAAATCCATAAACGTGGCGGCGTTGGGCGAACCAATGCCAAAGTTCACAATCGTCAGACCATTGGAATTTGTCGCCGCCTGCATGGGTCTGTCTTCACCATAAATATCACATTTGAACTGCTCGGCAAAACTCGTGACATAATGATGGAAGTTGGTTAGCAGGATGTAATCCCCGAACTGATCGATAGACATCCCTGTATAACGGGGCAACCAATTATTGACAATTTCTTTATAACTCGGCATTAGTGTATTCCTTACTCGAATGGCAGTGTCCAATAGTAACCATAATGGAAATCGGCACTATTCTCCATAACTGTAAATTAACAAACGATACACGTGACGTAATTCAGCCGTTTCCAGCAGTGACTGAATTGTTCTGCTTTTTTATTGTCACAGTAGCTGAAGACTACAAACTCCGCTGAAAGGCGTAACATTTAACCGCCTGACGCAACTAATATGTAATACTTTGACATACTGAAAACCCAGTATCAGGAGACTTTTATGCCTTTTTCCATTAAGCCAAGATGGTTTTTTGCAACCGCCATACTTCTATTTACGCCCATGATTTTTGCAGCAATGACCGGCTTGCAGGATTTTAAAGGAAACTCACATACCCTTAATGATTACAAGGGTAAAGGCAAATGGACTATCGTGATGATGTGGGCATCTGACTGCCATGTCTGCAATCAGGAAGCACATCAGTATGTAGATTTTCATAAGAAGCATGCAAACAAGGATGCGACGGTTCTGGGTATTTCATTAGACGGAGCAGAAAAAAAGACCGATGCCGAAGGTTTTCTCAAAAAACATAATCTTAATTTCCCCAACCTTATTGGCGAACCGACAGACGTGGCAGCAGTTTATCGTGATCTGACAGGTGATTCTTTCCGTGGCACACCGACCTTCCTGATCTTTTCCCCTGATGGTGACTTGCGCGCACAACAGGTCGGCGCAGTACCCACCGATTTAATTGAACAATTCATGGTAAGTGAAGCCGCATTAATCGAACAGGAAAAAGCCGCTAAAAACGCCAGCAATTAATCCGCATACTTCAAGATTTCACCGCAAAGGCGCATTTGAACAGGGAAGTTCTTATGTCGCGTGAGCACATGGATGTGCGGAGCGACAAGAACGCAAAGAATGTCTGGACAGGAAGAAACCGGAAGGACGAAAAATAAGATACTTGTAAGTATTTAGGTTTTATATAAAAAACTTTGCGTCCTTTGCGCCTTTGCGGTGAAATCGACTGTAGAACACTACAACTCCTGTAATATTTTCACCAGAGCCTGTTTCATTTCTTTGCCCGATGTGAAACGTTTAGCCGGGTCTTTTTGCAGCGCTTTGTTAATCAATCTCGTTAAGCCTTTAGGTAAATCGGGGCATAAGTCCCGTATTGGCCGGTGTTTCTCGTTGGCAATTTTATAGGCGAGACTGGCAATAGTATCGCCTTTAAATGGAAATTCCCCTGAGAGCAACTGAAACAGTGTTACACCAAGACTAAACAGATCAGCAGTCCCATTCACTTTTGAGCCCGCAAGCTGCTCGGGAGACATATAAGCCGGGCTCCCCAGTATTGTCCCGGTGCGAGTATGTTCAGTATCCATAATACGGGCAATACCAAAATCGGTTACTTTCACCAATCTGGTTTCCTGATTATAAATAATATTGCCTGGTTTGATATCACGATGAACGACGCCTTGCTGGTGCGCATAATCAAGCGCATCGGCAACTTGTATTATGCATTTAAACACAACATCTGCAGGTAAAAGCGCTTCAGCTTTTACAAAAGCAGACATATCACTTCCGAGTATATAATCCATGGCAATAAAGGCCAGGTCTCGCTCATCGCCAACATCATAGATAGTGACAATGTTCGGGTGATTCAGTCTGCCGGCCGTTTCTGCCTCTTTGCAGAAACGCTCTTTTATAACTTTTAATTCACGTTTTTCAAATTGGGCAAAATTAAGCGTCTTGATCGCGACCTCACGCATAATTTTCGGATCTTTTCCAAGATACACAATACCCATTTCACCACGCCCCAATTCACGTATCAGCTCATAACGCCCTATGACTGGCTTCTCCAGGTCATGGTCAGACATAACCAGGGTTTTTTCACCATTAAAAGGTGAAATAATCGTCGGCTTGTTACCACTGATATTCATCAAGGTCTGTATTCGCCTTTCTACATCCTTATATCCTTTGCTGGTCGCGCGAATATAATTGAATGTTTCCAGTGCATTTTCATATTGTCGCTGGCGCTCAAACTCCAGGCCTGTTTTATAAATCCTGTCTATAACATCAGTGGTAGGATAACAGTGTTTTAAAGATTCAAATGCATGTGTAAAATCATCCTGCTCATACTGGTTCTTACCAAGCAACCATCTGGCATCATGAACCTGCTGGTGTAAATTCTCAAACTTCTGATTCAACTGTTTTTGAATAAATGTAATTAAATGTCCAACAAATAATAAAGATATACATGCCCCAACAGGGACCCAATAACCTTTGATAATTAACAGGCCGAACTGCACCGTTATCAGAATAAAAAGCAGGAAAGTACCGAGGATGATTTCAGCGCTTTTCCTTAGTCTTGAGGCAACAAATAGAAAATAGAAAAATATTAAAACCAGCACCACTTTTTCAGCGATCATTCCCCATAATGGCGTATGGAAAGCAACATGCTCACGCAGGCTATTGACAGCAAATGCGATATTTGCCAATTCAACATTACCTTCATGCCCGATTAACACTACCTTTCTTTTGAAGCCGGACAGTTCCTTGTTAGGAATATTGTCGAAATTAAATATTGGCAAATCATGTTGTTTGGCACTGGCAAGAGAAAACAAGGGTACAACCTGACCGGCCATATCCGTTTTTATCATCTGGGAACTGTATTGCACACCCTGACCTTCTACCCATCCCAATGATGCACTGCCTTCCAGACGTCCAAATAGTGTCGCCACTAAATCCGGGTAAAAGTTTTCTCCTTCCCGCCAGACCAATGGCCAACTGCTGGCAGATTGTGACAAGCGCGAATAGACAGGCTGCACAGGGAATCGTGGTTTATCCAGATCAATTTTCCCATGGATTTCCTTTACAACAGGAAAGGTGAGCCTGGGCAGCTTCGACAGATATAAAGCGGGTGGTTTTTTATCATCAGGCCATTCAACAAACAATTTTTGTTGCGGATCAATATAGTGCTTACCGGACTCATGAGTGGGCATCACAACCAGCACATCGTGTTTCAGAATGACTTCTATCAGATTCTGGTCCTTGCTTGTTAACAAACTCAGATTCTTGTTGATGTCCTGTAGTTCTTTTCTGGTTTTCCTGTTTCGTTTGCCCTTCAAACTTTTTGTGACTGACTTTAATTGGGAATTAAGTGTGTCAAATTCATCTAATGCAGGATACTGTGGCGGTAGTTGATCCAATACGAGCACCATTGCGGCCGGTTTGACCTTTGCTACCTTTGTAATAAGCCGAGCCAGATGTTGTTGGCGCTGTAATGGTGATTTGATTAGAGGTGTTTCTGATTCAGGCAAATGAATGACAACCACATCATCTTTCTTCTGTGGTGTTGCAATCAGATTTGATGCGACTTTGAAAAGCTGGCTATCCAGCCACTGGAACCCTTGATACTGCCCGGCAAAAAATGTCGCCAGCAAACAGAATACAAGACTCAGCCCCCATAAACTCCCCGGCTTTTTCCATTTTTTATCTGCTTGTTTCATCACGCCTTTTTGATATTAATCGCATTAACAGGTTGTCACTTTTATCCATAAGAATATCGGCCAAAATCAGGAAATCAATATACGATAAAAGACAAATCAACGGGAAATTGGTCACTTAATAATCAAGTCGTTTAATAAGCAAATTATTGAGCATATCATGCACTTACTGGCCGCAGGAAGTGAACGGGGATGGCGCGAACGCGAAAGGCCCGGATCCGGTCTTTATTTTGTTGAGGTTTTTTCAAGCCGCCATGCATCAATGATTTTATCCAGCCTGGCTTGTTCTTCTTTTGTCAGCTTATCAGCAATCCTGTCACGATCCTCTGGTGCATCCGGGTCGCCCCACAATGCTGCAACCCCCCACCACTTGTAAGCTTCAGCAGGGCTCTTCTTAACACCCCGCCCTTCTGCATACAAAAATCCCAATTTATGCTGGCTGTACAGATCGCCCTGTTTAGCCGCCTTCAAATACCAGGAATGCGCTTTTTTGTGATCAACAGGTGCACCCAAACCGCGTTCATACAAACAGGCCAAACGGGCTTGCGCCTTCGCATATCCTTGAACTGCGGCCATTTTATACCAGATCATCGCCTGTACATTGTCCAGTGGGACACCGACCCCAGCGCTATATATCTGGCCCAGATAATATTGTGCCTGCATGTGATTGTCCTGCAATGCCAGCGGTAACCAGGTTTGGCGGGCAATCTCGAACTCATTGGCATTATAGGCCCTTAAGCCGTATGCAAAATCCGCCGCCTGAACAGGCATGGCGTAGAGGAAAAATAAAATGATAAACAAAAATGGTTTCATATCTGATATCAGTAAATTATGTGTTAAGTACTTCTTAGTGCTGAGTGCTGAGTGCTAACTAATAACCGTCATTCCGGTGTATACCGGAATCCAGACTACCACTACACCCTCTATAACCACCTTACTTTCCACTACACAGAACTGTCGTAACATATCGCCCCTGTCATCACCCCTGGATTCCGGCATGCGCCGGAATGACGGGGCTGGTAGTGCTAAGCACTTAACTCCCTATATGACTCTTTTTGGCAAGTTTTATTACTTGAGAAAATCAGGTAATTCCAGCGATAAAAGTTTCAGAAAAGCTTCCCCCACCTTCTCATCGATCGGCCTTTCTTGCCATTCTAATGTGGTCATCGACTCACCCGGTGTAAGATCAACCCGCTCTCTCCAGCCTTTATGATACACATCGAGTGTAGCGCCATTATTCCGATCTTCATGAATTTCTATATTAAAACGGTGCTGCTGTTGACCTTCACCCTTAACATTAAAACCCCAGCTTGCTCCTTTATCGGTCTTTTGAGTCAACCGTTGTTTTTCTGCATCCCAGTCAAATGCTCTCCATTGTGTAGCGATTGTTTTTTGTGAGTCTTCCAGGATAGTAAACTTGATTTTTTTTTCATATAACACCTTGCGAGCAGCTTGCCAGAGTGTTTCCTTATTGACAGCTGCATAATGTAATTGACTGCCTTTAAGGCTTGTTGCACTGACTGCTTTGCTTATTCCTTCATGTTGTGTTTCTGCTATTTTGATTTCAGTATGAGAAGCAGCCTTAATTCCCTGCTGTACAAATTCGAGAAATGTTATTGCAACGATTCGCAGCGTTGGATAATCATACCATTGTAAATAAGTAACCTCACTGTCAGACAAATCAATTTTAAGCTGACGCTGCACATCCAGCACGCTTAAAAATACACCTCCTGAGGATGGATCAGGCTCCAGGCGCAGCTGAAATTTATGCCTCTCCCTCGTCCCCTGTGATGTCCACTTTATTGTCTGATTCAGGTTTATGGACTGGGTTTTCGGGTCATTCGCAAAATTAACCCACTGGGTTGTTACCTCATGCCGGTCCGCATTTTTTTCTTCAATAGCAACATTCAAGCGCTGCAATGCGCTGAGCAGCAAATCCCAGCTAGCATTAATATCGCCTGCTTTCATTAACGTTGAGACTGTTTTAAGAGCATCATCCTCTACATCTGATGTTTCATGCACGACAAAATTTGAGGTACAGGCGGATAATGCCAGGGGGACAATGAAGAAACACAAACAGATTCTGGTTAACTTTTTATACATAAAAATAAGACGCCTATATCATTACCTTATGAATATAATACGGTTAGATGTTGTGAGGTGCGAACCCTGCAACAACAAAAAAAATGGGCTCCTTACGGAGCCCATTTTCTATACAGCATTAGCGTTACACTATTACATTAACTGTATTAGCGCAGCAATACATTTTTGAAGATATAAGTCACTTGCAGACCAACGCGGTTGCCAATGGAACTCATCACTGCTTCACCGTTTGTTGCCTGAGGTGTTCCCGCAGTACGGTCATCAGCATTGAAGTCTCTGGCCTGGTAAGAGAAGGTCAAACGTGCTTTCTTGTGAAAGAAATACTCCATACTGAAAGTTGTGGTATTGAACTGCACCGTTCTCAACTTATCTTCTGTATTTCGATCAAAGACATCATGACGTAAATTGATGGTTGTACGTTTTGATCCTTTCCACCAATGATTGATGTCATAACCAATATCAGCATACCAACCGGTATTTTCACTTTTTGGATTATAGCGAAGACCCAGATCATTTGCGTCATTCCAGAAAGATGAGGGTGACTGCACACCGTCAAACACCAGTCCCTTCATGACCTGATATTCCGCATTAAAACGCAGCTGTGACTTGCCGACTTTATCAAAATAGTCAAAGCCCGCACCCATATACTCCTGACGATAATCTTCTGCATTGCCTGCATTAGCGACGCGATCGACAGTACCACCCAATCCATTAATAGGATGAATTCCGCCTGTTGGTATCGGTTGAGTACTATCCGGTAAGCCGTCACCATTAATGTCATTATTGAAGTTAATATCACCATTCTGATACCAACCATATGTCTTCCATGCATGTCGACGAGCACCACGGGTATTATCCAATAATTTAGATATAGATAACCAGTAATAGGTGCGGTAATTATCATCCTGGTTCATCTGACCGATGGTATCACCATTACCAATTGCAGCTGAGTAGGTGAACTCAAAAGGGCTGTCAGGATTACCGAACTCAACGAAATCAAATACTTCAACACCGATGTCCCTGGCACCATTGACTTTCACATCATCAAAGTTTCCCTGACCATTATCATGCACACGTCGGGTCAAAGCATTAGCAAGTGTGGCTTCCGGCATCCACATATGCACACGACGACCGGGTGTGGATTGAGACAAGGATTCCGTAGTCTGCGAGAAAAGAAACTGACCTACACGAAAACGAGCACCGAGATTATGCAATTCATTATCATCTTTTCCGCGCGCTAACTGGTTAAACGTCACTGACGCATCCAGCATGACCATTTCATGACCTTCCCGGTTAGTACCATTTTGGCCAAACTCGGTCAGGATAAAATAATCAATATCATTATTAATTGGAACCATGGTACCGCGAATACCGAGGCGTGCCCGACGCAGATAAAAACTGTCTTGCACCTTTCTTTCCGGAGGAAGAGTACCCGGCACAGCAACTGTTCCGTTAACAGGCCCTGCTGCTTTGACAGCACCTTCAATTGGGTCGCTGTAATCATGCGCGAATGCAGGTTGTAAAAAACCCCAGACTTGCAGTGTATGCGCCGTACCACCTGGTTCTGTACCCCTTAATTTAAACCAGTTAGCCGCGAACACTGAACTTGAATAGATCGATCCAAGCAATAATAAAAGCAGAAATGTTAATGTTTGTTTAGAATAAAAAGTCGAAATGAAAGAACGTCTGGCACTAATACTACTAATCATACAAGCCTCCCCTAACCGTATGTCCTACAATCATGTAGGTGATGAACAACTAATATTAAGAACTTTTATTTGCAGTGAAAAATTCCGGCTGTTGTGCCGTTAGCGGCAGCATTATATTTACCGGAATTCAGGCGACAGTGTAATTAGTATAATATTCTGCCGCCTGATTATTATTTTATTTTCTGGTACTTTAGTTTCTGGTACTAAGGCCTTACGTATGTCCAGCCAGCTTCCTGGAGTTCTACAATGCGCGCAACGCCGGCAGGAACCGGACTGGCAACACTGATCAAATCACCATCGTGTCGTTTCATTTTCTTCATTGTGTTACCACAAGCTGAAAATGTCACACCACTGGATGCCAGAGACTTGATACGTTTAGCCTGCTCATTCTCTTTAAACAATAATCTCAGACCAGGTCCGTAGGCAACGACTTCGATTTCAACCTTGTCAGGACCATAATGCTTGGAAAGATTCTGTGCATTATTCAGTATCAGTTTTTGTGCAAACGCATCGCCTGTTGAAATATGAAATACAACATGGTGCTCAGCAAATGGCTTGGCTTCTGTTGCTTCAGGCTTTGTGGTAACACGATTAGGGTGTTGCACATCTTTTGCTGCATGTGCTGAGGCAACAATAAAGAATGCCCCGGTTAGTAACAAAAATAACTTACTCATCATAAAACCTCCGTAGCGAAGAACTTAACTAAATGACTCTATAAACACAATGTTTATTACCACTAGACGCTACTGCACTTGATTTGTTACCAATAAAAAAGTATTAGAACTTGCTTATATACAGCACACCCGCGACTAGCATAGAGACTAATATAGGTGAGACAATAATGCCAACATTTAATTCAACATAATATCATTTCCTTAGATCATTTTTTTAGCTGTATATAACAATGCGTTTACATTTTTCTTATCCGGGGTTCAACAATTCTTATGGTGCTACGCCTGTTACCCCTGAGGCGTCTGTAGCGCCGGAAGAATGCGCAGCCAACAACAACAGCAACATATCCAATTGGCTTTTACCGTAAATGTGAGTCGAATAGCGATTCCAAAGCTTGAGACTGGACTGTCTATCATCCAATGCCAGGTTACTCAACATGCCTGCCATTAATAAATAGCCAAATCGCATCACATTGGCCGGATTCTGAGCCGCCAGCAAAGGTACCGATATCTGCCTGGTTCTCTCATTGTTTCTATGACTTATTGCATTAATTAACATGACCCACTGGTTTTGCTCAGCCGTCATGTTGTCAGCGCATGCATCGATTTGAAGCTGCTGCCATAAGCGCGACAATTCCTCAGCTGACAAGTAAGGGATTGTTGTCACCGCAATATTCAACAAGCTGTCAATCATGCCTTCCGACTCAGCGACTGAATCACATTGATTAAAAATAGTCTTGATATATTGCAAATCCTTACGCACATCTTCAGGAATCGGTAGATCATTCTCCCCGGGACGGCCTTGCATAACAAAATTCCGGATCGCAATAGCGTAGCCCGAATCGACCGACTTCATAAAATAGGGATTGTATGTCGTCTGTGTACCACCCTGTTGTTGAACATCCTGTTCAAGTTGCGCAATAATCGGTAATGGCGCATTAGCCAGCTTCACCACATCTTCTGCATTTAAACCCAAAAATCGGGCTTTCGCCGCATTCTGATCCAGGACCGGGTAATAATCAGAATTAGCCGGCACACGGAATGAATTGAAAAAAGGATCCAGCGCTTTTTTACTGCCAACTTTATGCAAGTTGAAATCCTGGTTGTTATTGACTGAAATAATATTAAGCTCTTTTGCCAGCTTATATTCCTCAAACACTCGAAAATCAGGCGCATTCATCACACCTTCTTTTTTGCCGACGATCAAAATATTATTTTCATCAGAAGCATAAACCACATAATCGGAAAAATTCTGTGAGAATGCTTTCATGACGGACGCGACCAGATTAATGTCAATTTCGTAAAGTTGCAGCCATTGGACCAACAGGCCATCACGAGTCATATAACGCTTGATAATGTGATAGAACTCATCAGAGAAAAGTCCTGATACACCACTTACCCAGGGGTTCGAAGGCTCCGAGACGATAATGTCATATTGTTTATTGCGGGAAGAAAAAAAAGTCTTCGCGTCTTCGATATGGATATGGCTTCTCGGGTCACTGTATACCAGCTCGACGCGCGGCCTGAATCCCTGTGCCGCATCGACTACGGCCTGTTCAATCTCAATCGTGTCGACAGTTTCCAGCCAGGGGGCCGTGAGCAAGGTATGGGCTGTTAAGCCCGACCCCATGCCAATATTTGCGACAGTCTTCGCATCCGGTTTTAATGCAAGCGGTACTGCTGCTGCCAGGACCATGGTTGCTTCATCCCGACTGGCCGGATTATCGGGTGACATATTTATCGCGGCATCTGATTTACCATTGGTTCTGATTGACAATAAATTGTTTGCATATTCCAGCAAATCAATTGACGCTGTCTTACCGTCTTTATGGAACTTGATTTGCACTTTTTCGGCATCGATTAATTTACCCTGCCGATAAACGCCTGAGGCCATTTTATAGCTGTCAAAATTTGTTAACAGATTAACTGATATAAATATGACGATACACCCTGCTATCACGTAGGATACTTTTGTCTTGTTTACAGACGTACTCAAATACCAGAGCAGGAGCAGGCCCAGCGCAATATCCAGTGCCGCAGCAAAAGAGACAACATACTGTAAACCCAGAAGTGGCATACCGATATGAACGGCGAAAAACACACCGACTATCGCACCCAGGGTATTACTGGCGTAAACAGCACCAATACTCTTTTCACCATTTCCTTGCCTGATTAAAGTATAGGTAATCAGTGGCAAGGTCATTCCCGCACAAAAAGTTGTTGGCAACATAATTGCAAGTGCAATCAAATGGCTGGAAAAATTAAAAACACCATAAGCCTCTTCCGTTCTGGACAGGACCTGCAGTATTGACTGCATAAAATCAAATGTGTGGTTATATAAAATGAGTGTACTTAAGGCAAACATGCCCATCACAATCTGAATCACCGCCAGAAATCTTGCAGGATTTTCCAGTTGATCTATTCGTCGTTTTATCCAGTAACCGCCAAATGCCAGACCAAAAATAAACGCACTTAACATTAATTCAAATGCATGGGTCGAACTGCTTAACACCAGGCTTAACATACGAATCCAGGATATCTCATATACAAATGAGGCAAGACCCGTGACAAAGGCAATAATAAGAAGATATCTGGAAGCAACAGATGATTCTTTGTCCGTTGCCAACGCAGCATCGGCCTTTACTCCTGCTCCTTCATGCGACACATCAATATCTTGCTGTACATCACCCGGCAACACAGTCGAACGCAACAGGTATATCGTTACACCAACAACTACGGCAATAATGATATTCATCACAGCGGCCACTGTCATTGATCCTGGAAGACCCAGGCTTCTTATCAGGAAAAAACCACTCACCAAAATACCAATCGCAGCGCCAAAACTATTGGTAAAATATAAAACAGAAAGTGATTCACCCGGTTTTCGTGGGAACAAGCGGATAATACCGGCACTCATTAAGGGAAAAGTCATTCCCAGAAGAATGGATTGCGGCAGAATCAAAAGACTTGAAGTCGTCCATTTATACAGCGTGACCAATGCAGGCGATCCCAGGGCGGGAATAACCTCATTATATGAATAAGAGGTAAATGCAACAAATACGTTATGAAAACCGAGTGCAAACAGGCCAATAATGCCTTCGGCAAGCGCATACAACAGCAGAACATTTTTCCAGCGCAATGAATATTTACTGCATACAAGCGAACCTAAAGCCAGGCCACCCATAAAAATCGCAATAACGAGCGTTTGTGCATAAGCAGCATGCCCAAGAAACAGTTTTAAATAATGGCTCCAGATAGATTCATAAATAAGCCCCGAAAAACCGGACATGAAAAATATAAAGAATAAAAATAATTTCAGGTTTTTCATCTGATTTCTTCAACAACTACCCGTAACAGGTGTTTACACGAATACACAAGCAGTGATTATATTTTGTTATAAACATAAATAGTATCACTAATAGTTCTGGCTATAGCGTCTGATTATACACCCGCTCAAAAAGTAACATGAGTATTATGCCGCGACTGAGACGTCAATGTGGCCATAATATAGTGGCGATATCGCACAAACAAACAAGAGTTACCTGCCTGAGGAGCCTCCGCCCCAGAATTGATATCAACTCAATTGACTAAAAATGGGTGTATACGCTTACAAAACAAGCACAGTTGGATTAAAAATACAGGACTATTGACTATACTTATATTCAGAGAAACTGTTTACGGCGACGTGTTATGTTTATTGACCAATTACATCAGGATCATGTTAATACCAGTAAACTACTGGTTTTACTGCAAAAGCAGATGGATGCGTTTGACAAAGGCGAGGAAACAGATTTTAGCCTGATGCAGAGTATTGTTGATTACATGTCAGAGTACACAGATAGCGTACATCATCCAAAAGAAGATCTTATTTATGCCGCCCTGGAAAACCGGGACCCGAGCTATAAAAATCTGGTCGATGAATTACATAAAGAACATAAACAACTGTCTTCCTTGACGAAGGACCTGACCTTGATCCTGGAAGAAATCGTTCTGGATTCCGTTATTTCAAGGGAGTCTGTATCCAGGCAAGGTCATGACTTCATAAAACAAAACAGGAAACACCTGGAAAAAGAAGAAAAAACCATCTTCCCGCTGGTTTTAAAAACACTGACAAACGAGGACTGGAAGTCTATCGAACCAACTCTGACAAAACAGGACGACCCTTTATTCGGGCAATCAATACAGGATAAATATAAAGCGCTTTATAGCCAGATTACAGAACCGGAGTCCTGACCCTCCAGTACAAATCTCTTAATATTATTTTCCCGTGCTTTTAAATTGCAGCTCACGCAATTTACTCAACACCTGCTCTGCTCGCTTGATCCTGGCTTTGGCTTTTTTGTTATTTGGGTCCAGCGCCAATGCAGACCCCCATAAATTTTTGGCTTTCTCAATTTGACCATTACTATAAAGCTCACTGCCTTTTTCAAGCAAGGCATCAACCTTCTTGACAACAGATTTATTCAGATTTTTCTGTAATCGCGGCAAATCAACATTGTGCTTATCAACTCTTTTTAATTTAGCAATTAGTATTTTCGCCTGCAAAAGCTCCTCTTTTGCAAATGCATGATGTATTTTATCAACTAGTTGAGTACCCGCTTTATCGACTTGCGCTTGCCTCGCACGTTGATCCTTCACACGTTTTCTGGCTGCAAGTCGCCGTTGCTTCTCTTCCTGAAGCTGAACAAGGTCGCGTTCTATTACGCGTTTTTCATAAATTAACTGATCCAACCGCGCTAAGGCCGCAATATTCTCACTGGTAGGGGCCAATGTATTTGCCATATTCAGGCGCTGCGAGGCCAGGTCATAGTCATTTGCTGACAAGGCATGAATACCCAATGCGGTTAGCCGGGTTGCGACTACTGCAATGTCTTCTTTCGCCTGTTTTTGTGCAACAACAATTTTCATATCATCAGGCTCAACCCTGAGCAATTCCTTATACAAAGGAACACTCTGTAATAACCATTCCCCTCTGGCCAATAATAATTGACTCTCAATTTCCCTCACATAATTCTTCTGTTTCTTCTGAATTTGTTTCTTAACAAACCATAGACGCGAACCATCAGAATAATTGTTAAATGATTTTTCCAACAACGCCATCGCAGTTTTTCTGTCACCGGCCTCATACAGTTGCTCTATAGTATCGGACTGCTTCCTGTCGTACTCATCAGCCAATTCTTTTATTTTTTTTAATTGGGCGCGATCCTGTTTCGCACGCTTTGATTGCGGCACACTTTCTAAAGATCCCAGCACTTTGCTGTATTTTTCTTCTGCCAGCCATTTATCAATAAGGTCCTGACTGACTTTTCTGACTGCACCTATTTTGGAAGCCGCTTTAACCTGTGACTCATCAGCAACCGTATCAACATCAGCCTTACCCACTACAGCCGTGTCAACTACAAGCTTATCAACTACAGGCTTATCAACTACAGGCTGAGTCTGGCATGCAACAAGAGAGACAAATAACACAGGGAAAAATGCTTGGTATAATTTCATAATGGAATTCGAGGTATTAATCAGAAAAACTCTTCGAGCTGCCGTTCCATAACCGTTTTATAGACACCTTTTACACCATGCACCAAATAGGTGTTGACCGGCTCTACTTTACCCCTGACCTGAATGGACTGATATTCCGTTGCAATGACCTTATTGCGTATACCTGAAATATTATAGATGTCCTCAGTAATAATAATCTGGTCTGTACTGGCCGCCGAGCACAACCTGGAGGACAGGTTGACCGTGTCACCCACCACGGTGTATTGCATTCGCTCTGCTGTTCCCATATTACCCGCCATCATTTCTCCGGAATTTATACCGACACGAAAATGCACTGGAAAATCACCTCGTTCGACCCTGGCCTTGTTCATCTCTTCCATTAACCGTCTAAAAAATATTGCATAAGCAATGGAATGAAAAACATGATCTTTATCTTCTTCAGGAATACCGAACAAGATCATCGCACAATCACCTATATATTTATCAATAGTCCCTTTAAAAAGAGCAGCGGTACGGGTAATGTTTGAATAAAATTCATTTAGCAGCTTCGCAACACCTTGCGGGCTCATAGTTTCAGACTTTGATGTAAAACCAACGATATCAATAAATACAACCGTTCCAGTTACAAATTTGCCACCAACAGCCATATCAGTTGCATTACCCATCATTTCACGGGCCACAGCCACATTAGGTGAAAAATCACCACCTACTTTCACGGCATTTAAATTACCCATTACCTCTTTTACAATATTCGGTGAAACATAACGCGAAAATGCATCCTCTACCTGTTTTTTCTGTAGAATACCCAAAGCCATTCTATTTGATTTCAGTTCAAGCATGCGTGCTGTCGCGTTGACGGAATTGATGAGATCACCAATTTCATCATTGCGTCGTTCTTTTATACGATAGTTATAACGTCCCATACCTATCGCACGACTGGCGGCCAGCAGGGAATGCAGCGTTTTTGAAAGACGCCACCCCAGAAAATAGGACATAATGATGCCGAGAATAATCAGCAATACCGTTGTAGAGATAATAGACCTGACAGCATCATTGATCGACTGCGACATCGCCTGACGACTAAAAGAGGTCAGAACATAACCCACCACAACCCCTTCGAATTGAACTGGACTAATGAACGTAATCGCATCCACGTTTCCAGTTGGTGAATTCTCCCACTTCCATTCAAGCGTATTAAGAGAAGAATTTAAATATTGCCGTGTCCGGTTTGCATATGGTGCATTCAGGTCGAAGGGGTTATAACCAGCTGTTGAAATAACTTTTCTGTCTGCTGAGTAGATAGTTGTACCTAAGACATTATCCGCTGATGCCAGGCTATAGTTGAGAACATCCAGCACCAGTGAATCATTGGCAAGAATAGGCTCCTTTGCTGATTCTGCCATTTGCACAACAACGGTACGCCCGTTTGAGTAGATTTGTTTATTTAACAAATCGATTTGATTATGAATAATAACTGCACCCAGCAGCGACATACCAACGGTAATCAGAACACCAATCGAAAATGCCAGCTTGATCGCAACCGGAAAGCGCTTAGGAATGAAAGGTTTTAATAAACGGGAAAAAAGATCAGTATGCGCAGCATCCGCAGGCGTTTCCATTGCCTCCTCTTGCCTGCTGCCCGCTCGACGAGTATCAGCACTAGCCTGATGCGATTGCCGGGCCTTGCGACTGTTCTCAGACGCCAACATATCGGCACCCATTCAGCTGGACTGACTTGGTTGTTGGCAAACGCGCTATCACTTAAAGCCCCCAAATGTTAACGAATATCTACAATCATACCATGGTTATTTATTAGACAGTAGCACTTTTTTGTTTTGCGTGCTTGTAACTTACTGTTTTTAATAAAATTAATTTTATACGTGCATTAATAGTAACAAATACTATATCGTCTATTTGTTACAAATCTACAAAGAATCAGGGAAAAAATGTCAGAGGAAAGGGAAAAGTAAAAACAAGTTCGAATACGACTATTATGATGACACCAGGTTTATCCGTTTTTCTCTTTCCTCTGTTACCTGCTCCCTTTCCCCTGCCTTACTGTACCAACTGATTGAGTTCGAAAATGGGTAATAATATGGCAATGACGATCACCAACACGATCCCGCCCATGACAAGGATAATAACCGGCTCAAAAATGCCAAGCAATGCACCGCGCAAGGTCTCCATCTCACTTTCCTGGCTGATTGCCGCCCGTTCCAGCATTTCTTCAAGATTACCGCTGGCTTCACCACTGGCAATCAAGTGAAGCATCATCGGCGGAAAATAACCGCTGGCCTCCAACGCTGTATGTAAATTAGTGCCTTCGCGGACTTTGCGGGCAGCCTTGTCGACCGCCTGTCGCATGGGTAAATTCTCAATCACCTGCGCCGAAATGCGTAAGCCATCCAGTACAGGCACACCACTGGCCGCAAGAATACTGAAAGTACGTGCAAATCGCGCGGTATTCAGGCCCCTTACAAGACGAGAAACCAAAGGGACTTTCAGTAAAATTCCATGAAATTGAAAACGCGCAGTTTCAAAACGCATCAAATAGTTAAATACAAGAACAGCCACGACAATTATAAAAAACATCAGCAATCCGTAGTCATGCACAATATCACTGACTGTAATCAAACCGACAGTAAGGGCGGGAAGTGATTGACCCACATTATCAAACACGGATACAACTTGTGGCACGACATACGCCAATAATCCAACCACAACACCAATAGCCACTAACGTTAACAAGAGAGGGTAAATCAACGCTAACATCATTTTTTGATTTAACTGATGTCTTGACTCGGTATAGTCTGCAAGACGATCGAGCACTACATTTAAATGACCGGACTGTTCACCTGCTGCAACAGTTGAACGATAGAGCTCAGGAAATACATGCGGGAAATCACCCAATGCAGCGGCCAATGCATGGCCTTCCATTACTCTTGAGCGAACGGCGACGAGCATACTTTTCAGCCGTGCCTTTTCAGTTTGCTGAGAGACAGCACGTAGTGCTTCTTCAACAGGCAAGCCGGAACGCACCAACGTTGCCAGCTGACGGGTAATTAATGCCAGATCAGTCGCACTGACACCTCTGCGAAATAATGCGCTTTGCTGGCTGCTCCGCTCCTCACGCTGTTGCACTTCTTCAACAGACAACGGCACCATGCCCTGCTCACGCAGACTTTGACGTATCTGGCGAAACGTATCCCCTTCCAGAACACCTTTCGTCTCACGCCCTTTGGCATCCAATGCTGTATATTCAAATGCGCCCATATATAGTAGTGAGTTCCTATCTTCCAATATCAGGTGATGATTTCTGACTCCTCACCTGAATGACACTTAACACAAGAAAAAACAGATTAATCTTCCGTCTTTCCTGCGTGCCTGTAGTGTCCAAATACTAAATAGTGTAGTGCTGAGCGCAAACAATGCCCGTCATTCCGGTGTATACCGGAATCCAGGCTACCACTGCACCCTCTATATTTACCTTACTTCCCACTACGCATAACAATTGTCGCACATCGTCCCTGTCATCATCGATGGATTCCGGCCTGCGCCGGAATGACGAAGAGCTTTCTCTTTCCTTTGATTTTTTTACCCTGCTCCCTGTTCTCTTTCCTCTGTCTTTTTTATGATTCTCTCGTCACCCGTAATATTTCCTCAAGCGTGGTCTCTCCCGCCAACACCAGGCGCACACCATCATCACTAATACTGCCCGTTTTTTTACGGGCATGTGCCTCTAGTTCCTGTTCACTGGCACCATCATGAATCATGGTTCGCATCTCTTCATCGACCAGAACAAGTTCATATATGCCGGTGCGTCCAATATAACCCTGGAAATTACATTGCTCACAACCCTCCGCACGAAAAATTTCCAGAGCCTCACCCTTATCAAGTTCGAAATTTTCCAGGTCCACCTCATTCGGCTGATAAGGTTGTTTGCAATGGGGGCAGAGTTTGCGAATCAGCCGCTGTGCCAGGACACCAATCAGAGTCGAAGACAACAAAAAAGGTTCAACCCCCATATCTCGCAATCTTGTGACCGCGCCCACTGCACTATTGGTATGCAATGTGGATAAAACCAGATGTCCGGTGAGACTTGATTGCACTGCAATTTCAGCAGTTTCCAGGTCCCGGATTTCACCTATCATGACAACATCCGGGTCCTGGCGGAGTATGGCGCGCAAGCCACGTGCAAATGTCATATCAACCTTTGTATTGACATTTGTTTGTCCTATCCCGTCCAGATAATATTCGATAGGATCTTCCACCGTCATAATGTTACGTTTTTTGTTATTGATACGTGTAAGACCGGCATACAGTGTTGTCGTTTTACCTGAACCGGTTGGTCCCGTCACCAGAACGATGCCATGAGGACGATGAATTAATTTATCAAACAAGTCCCGTGAACCTGCTTCCATACCAAGTTGTTCGAGGTTCAATCGACCTGCCTGTTTGTCTAACAAACGTAATACAACCCGCTCACCCTGTCCTGTTGGTATCGTCGAGACACGCACATCAACAGCACGACCGGCGATGCGAATGGATATTCGTCCATCCTGGGGCAAACGTTTTTCCGCAATATCCAGCTTCGCCATCACTTTAATTCTGGAAACGATTAACGGCGCCAACGCACGATTAGGTTCAAGTACCTCACGCAACACACCATCAACACGAAAGCGAACCACCAATCTTGATTCAAAAGACTCGACATGGATATCTGACGCGTTTTCTTTTATCGCCTGGGTTAACAAAGCATTGATTAAACGAATGATGGGGGCATCATCTTCGCTCTCAAGCAGATCTTCAGGCTCGGCAAGTTCCTGTGCAACCTGATTTAGATCTGCCTCATCGTCCAGATCGTCCATCATATCCATCGCCTGATTGCCACCCAGCTCATAGGCTTGCTGTAGCCGGACATCAAACTCCTCGGAATCAATGACTTTTAATGCGACAGGCACACCCAGATAGCGCCTGACTTCAGACAGGACTGGCGTCGACATTCCCCGTTTACACAAGATCACTACTTTCTCATCCTGATTTTCTTCAATGAGCACACCATGCCGCTTCGCAAATGCAAATGGCAAATGTTTTGATTTGGATGGACGGGATTCCAGATCAGGCGCAGGATTGTCCTGGTGTGGCGACAGCTTGTCTTGTGTCAGCTCCATTATCTAACCTTCATAGCCTATTCTTCATTAGCGGGAGCAGCGGCATTACCGGGATTACTTACCCCGCCAGGAGGTACATTCACGCTCCCTTTTTCTCCTTCGAAAGGCGGTGGTAAATCCAGGTATTCTTCAAACGTTTCCAGGACAGGCAAATCTTCATCAGCTATAAAAGAGATACCCTTATCCTGGATCTCTAATTGTTTCCCGCGGATAAAGTCATATTTACTTTGCGTCAGCTCTAACCCTTTGTTGGCATCACGCAAAATCGTCGGCTTCAGAAATATCATCAGATTGATTTTTTTCTCATCCGTCGATTTGGAGCGAAACAAGGCACCCAATACAGGAATATCGCCCAGAAAAGGTACTTTCGATTCAGTTTCAAGCACATCGTCTCTAATCAAACCACTCAGCACCAGTACTTTGCCATCATCCACTATCACCGTTGTCTTGACCGATCTTTCACTGGTTTGCAAATCATTCTGTCCCGCTGAACCGGCAATAATACCTTGAATAGACTGATCAACCTCCAGTTTAACAGCATCACCTTCACTGATTTGGGGTTTGACCTTTAATGTCAAACCAATTTTTTGTCTATTGAAAGTGGTAAACGGATCAGTTGAATCGCTTGTTGCACTGGTGAAACTGCCAGTAGGAATCGAGACTTCCTGACCAATAAACATCTCGGCCTCTTCATTGTCCAGTGTGACCAGATTGGGGGTCGACAAAACATTGGTCGATCCGTCTGTCTTAAGTGCAGTTAATAAACCGGCGAAACTGAGTCCGGTCTTTGATATTGACCCGGCACCTAATATAGCACCTGTTGGTAAAGTCGCGCCGGCGGCACCCGTGCCGCCGGCTATCGCACCGACAATGTTCGTTAATCCATTGTTAAAATTTGTTGCGGCTGCAGGTGTATTTCCTGAATCACGATCAAGCGCAATCCATTCAACCCCCAGGGCCCCTTGAGTACCCATAGACACTTCAGCAATAATCGCCTCCACCATTACTTGCGCGCGTCGCACATCGAGCTTACTGATCACCTGCTGCAAGGATCTGAAAATACCCGGAGAGGCCGTGATCACCAACGCATTGGTACTTTCATCGGCTTGTATGCTGAATGGGGAATTTTGCTGTGATGATCTGGCTGATGTCCTTGCTTTTACGCCTCCTTTTATCGCACCCGTCTTGGATGATTTTGCCTGGGATTGCTGCACCCCGGTTAAAACCGGCACCAGGTCAGCCGCCTTTGCATAACGCAGATAGATAACATGAGTATCACCCACTGTTTCAGAAGGCGTATCCAGATGGGCAATAATAGCGCGTAATTGCAAACGTCGTGCTTTTTCTCCACCAATTAATATACTGTTAGTTCGTTCATCCGCAACGAGTATAGGCGCACTGGATTTAGCATCCTTTTTACGTTGTTGCTGCATACTGTTCAGGACCCTGACCACATCAGACGCTGCAGCATGTTGCAACTGAACAAACTCGATCTCACCACTGGTTGGTTGGTCGATACGGTTAATAATTTCGACCAGGCGATTAATATTGGCGGCACGGTCCGAGATAATCAGCATATTGGAAGCAGGATACGCCGCAAGATGTCCTTGAGGTGGTACCAGGGGCCTGAGAATCGGCACCAGTTGCGCAGCGGTCACATGCTCAATCTCGATCACTCTTGTGACCGCTTCATCACCTTTTCCGGTCCTGTTAGCAGGCAAGGCCGGAATTGCGCTGTGCTTGGCATCTGCATCCGGCAGAATTTTTATAATTTTACCTACCTTCACGGCGGTAAATCCATGCACTTCAAGCACGGATAAAAAGACCTGATAAATTTCTTTCTCATTCATCGGGCGGGAAGAAATTATTGTCACCTTGCCTTTTACCCGCGGATCAACAATAAAATTCTTGTTAGTGATATCTGCCACTGTCCCGATAACGGCATTAATATCAGCCCCTTTCAGGTTCAGTGTCACACTCTCTGCATATGCCTGCGACAAAAATATCTGCGAAAACAGTATTAACACAGGAAAAAATAAATTTACTTTCTTATTCAAAAGACCTTAACCTCAATATAAATCAATTCTTATAATTAGTTTGTTTACTCATTGTTATTACACAGTCCTTTACGGCCTGCTCTAATCAATTTGAAATGATAAGTTTTGCGCGATACCATTTCGTTTTATACTGACAGACACCTGACTGGAGGTTGACAGATCTCTTAATATCTCAAGTCCTTTTATTGGATTATCCAATGCGACACCATTGACTGCCGTGACGACATCACCTGATCTCAGGCCAAACTTGCGTAACAACTTTCTGTCTTTACCCGGCCGTATTTTATAACCCACCAGCTTGCCATTTTCTCTATAAGGCTGTGTCCGGACCAGATCCATTAATTGTTGCGGATCCGTCTTTAGTGTCTCCCGGTATTCACGCAATAAAGTGCCGGTATCTTTATTGGCAGAGCTTGAAATCCTTGCTGCTGTTGATCTGCTTGTCCTGCGTTTGCCTCTGAATGACTGGTTTTTAGGGACTTCTTTAGGTAACTGTAATGTTTCCAAACGATTATTACGTTTTAATATTACGTGACTGACATGAATTTCTTCGAGTATGGCGCCCCCCGGTATTTTTGCGCCCAGGGAATAGAAATTTTCATGTCCAGTTGAATCCGCAATGATAGCTTTAGCAACGTCAGGTGACCCGGATGCAATAACACCTCGCAAGGTCAGGTTAAGACGCGTGATAGGTGCCTTGCTTGCCCGCGCTACTTTCTTGCTTTGCCTTTCAACTTTCGCCTCACCAAACAAATGCAATTGACTAACGGATGTCTGTTTTGTTTTCTCTCCACTTTTCCCTGCTATGCTAATTTTTTTAACATCAATAACAGGTAAAGATTCATTTAATTCCGGTAGCGGCAACACTTTCCAGGTTAACTGGGCAAACGTATACGCTAGCGCAATAACCAATACAATATTGGCCGCCATAGGCAACCGACCGATAACACCGCTATTGATCAAAGGCTGTATAACCGCCTTCCAATCCCTGCTCATCTGATGCAATTTCTCACTATTCGGACCACTTACTCAAAAACTTAATCAAAATTACCGTAATCATACATATGTATCTGATTTTAGGCCAATTATACCTACTTTTGTTCCATGCTTGTACAATATAAATAATGCGAGCTTGCATCGTTAAAGGGCATTAGCCTGTATTTCTCACCAAAAAAGAGTTTCTTCACGCCCGGATTTGAATTCACAGAGGGTATTTTTCAGGAAGACAGCACGGGCTGTATTGCCGACTGGAAAAAATTTCGTTTGAATTCAAAGCCTACGCATCCTGCCCTCGCCACAGGTACGAAATACGCGCCCAGGTTCACTATTTACAAGCCGGCTATGATACACCACATATCAGGCGGGATTTTGACAACATTCAGGTTAGAATTTGTTTTTTAGCGCCTACTATATATAGGCACTTACAACTTCCATCTTTTTCGCTATAAATCTATTATAATCATAGTGTTACATCATATTAACCGCGATAAACATTGCAAATCAGTTGAAATACTCTTTATTTTCATATAGTTACCGGCTAAATGCGCGCATTTATAACGATTAGTCACTTTCGGGCTCATATTGCTTAATATTTAAACAATCAATCAGCATGATTGATTTTTGATCAATCACCCGTGATCGAGCGCTAAGTTGGAAGATGGATCGTTTTGTATTGCGTTAACGCGATTTAAACGTTCTCGGTTAACGGGAATATTTTTACGCTCAACTCGTTGGTTCACCTACATGACACCTGGCTCGCAAGTATCACCAGGTCGAATCGAATCCATTAAATTATTTCTCAACCATAAATATAACTAATAGCCGCAATACTCTCATAACACCCTTTGTGCTAAACAAGAGACACGCCATGTAATCTATGCAATTCAAATTAAATGCCGGATCGTGAAAGTGTAAAGATAAAAACGCAACCCATGTCATTACCCGGATTATGAGTTAGCTCTTTTATATAAGTGCTATCAGATAGCCCATCACAAAACCGGGCATCAACAAAATATAGTTGGATTTTTATTTTTAAGCGAGCGCAAGATATTTATTGTGTCAACAAGGTCTCTGCATAGCAGGTAAAAAGACAGGTAAAAATATGAAGGGGGAATGCGTTATCAACAAATGCAATTAATTTTATTTATGTGAAAAAACAAGCTGAACACGACCTGTTGCTCGTTTAATATTCTGGCGATTAATAAAAAAATAAACCGAACCAGAGAATATATAGCCCACTTTTCTAATGCTCGCTTGTCGCCTCAAAACGAATATCAGGCCATCTCTCTATTGTTAAATCCAGATTGACCCGACTAGGTGCCAGATAGGTAAGGTTGCCATTACCATCTATTGCCAGGTTATCAAATGCCTTTCTCCTGAAATTTTCTAACATCTTGTCATCATCACACTGAACCCAACGCGCAGTCGTCACATTAACACTTTCAAATGTAAATTCGACGCCGTATTCATGTTGTAACCGATAAACAACAACATCAAACTGCAAAACACCCACCGCACCCACAATCAGCTCATTACTACTAAGCGGTTTAAACAACTGTGAAGCGCCTTCTTCACAAAGTTGATCCAGACCTTTCTGAAGCGCTTTGAGGCGCAGAGGATCACGTAGACGCGCCCGCCTGAACAATTCAGGTGCAAAATGTGGAATACCAATGAACTTCAAGTCTTCACCTTGCGTGAAGGTATCACCAATCTGAATAGTGCCATGGTTATGCAGTCCGATAATATCGCCGGGATAAGCGGTCTCGACCTGCGCACGATCACCCGCCATGAAGGTGATGGCTTTATTAATTTTCACATTCTTACCTGTTCTGACCTGAAGCATCTTTATTCCATCAGTATATATTCCGGAACAGACTCGTAAAAAGGCCACACGATCCCGGTGGGCGGGGTCCATGTTTGCCTGAATCTTGAATACGAAGCCGGTGAACTTTTCTTCCTCAGGATTGACCTCTCGCGTTCGGGTCTCATGCACCTTTGGTGGCGGCGCATATTGCGAAAATGCTTCCAGCAATTCATTCACGCCAAAATTGTTAATCGCTGAACCAAAAAATACCGGTGAAAGCTTGCCTGCCAAAAAGGCATCCAGATCAAATGCATGACTTGCCCCTTTGACCAGCTCAATTTCTTCTCTTATTTCCTCTGCAACATCAGCACCGATTTTTTCATCAAGTAATTTATTGTCCAGTCCCTGGATCAGCTCTCCTGCCTGTATCCTGCCACCATGTTGCGGGCTAAACATGTGAATACGGTCATCATGCAAGTTAAAAACCCCCTTGAATCTGGAGCCCATACCAATTGGCCAGGTAATCGGGGCACACTGGATATTCAGGACTTCTTCAACTTCATCCAGTAACTCGATGGGGTCACGGCCCTCACGGTCCAGTTTATTAATAAACGTAATGATAGGTGTATTACGCAAGCGGCATACTTCCATCAATTTGACAGTGCGGGCCTCAACACCCTTGGCACAGTCAATCACCATTAACGCAGCATCAACTGCCGTCAATGTGCGATAGGTATCCTCAGAGAAATCCTCGTGCCCGGGCGTGTCCAGCAGATTAAACATTTTATCTTTGAACGGGAACTGCATAACAGACGTGGTCACCGAGATACCGCGTTGCTTTTCCAGCTCCATCCAGTCCGACGTTGCATGTCGAGCCGCTTTTCGTCCCTTGACTGTCCCTGCCAGTTGAATTGCGCCACCGAACAGTAAAAGTTTTTCAGTCAGCGTGGTTTTACCCGCATCAGGATGAGAGATGATTGCGAACGTACGTCGACGGGCTATTTCGTTGTTGAAATCAGTCATAATGGCTATCGGAAATGCTAAAAGGGCGCAAATTTTACTAAATGAACTGAAATAAAACAATCAAACAACAAAATATGTCTAACAAAAACTAAAATATTGCGTTGAACATCAAAAAAGAGTCCTGTGACACATCATTTGCGTACTTCATCACACTAATCACACCGCAATTACACCCATTAAGTGCTTCTTAACTCAATTTTTTGTAAATTTACAACTATGAACAGATACAAAACGTAAAAACAGTTAGTTTCCTGCTCCCATATAACAAAATTTTCTAAAAATTATCATTCGTAACACGTACAACACACGCTGAGAGCACATTTTTTATTAATAAAAGCATAATATTGCTTCTCAACAGTCAATATTCTTCAATTTTTTACTTTAAACATGATTTTTGTTAAACATTTCAAAATATTTTATAAAAATTGCACTGTTTGAGTCATAAAAACATATTTTTCACTCTTCAAAACTCAATTTAGTGATTATTTTTATAATATTTTGCCTTTCAACTAATAAATTTTAAGAAATTAGTTAGTTGAAAGGCAAAATTTTTAAAAAAATTAACACTTAAGAGCAAAAAAGTATCTAAATTCTAAAGAATTAAAACTTGTTGGCCGCTAATATTCACAGCTTGATTGAAAGCAAACGCATAAGTATCGAAAAATTATGGACTATTTAAACTATTTGACTATACTCTTGCATGAGTACGTACATTAACCGGAGGATCCAAAGTATGGCTAAGAAAAAGAAAGCAGCTACCAAGAAGAAGGTAGCTAAGAAGAAGGTAACTACGAAGAAGAAAGTAGCTAAGAAAAAAGCTACTAAAAAGAAAGTAGCTAAGAAAAAAGCTACTAAAAAGAAAGTAGCTAAGAAAAAAGCTAAAAAGAAAGTAGCCAAGAAAAAGGCTAAAAAGAAAGTAGCCAAGAAAAAGGCTAAAAAGAAAGTAGCTAAGAAGAAAGCTAAAAAGAAAGTAGCCAAGAAAAAGGCTAAAAAGAAAGTAGCTAAGAAGAAAGCTAAAAAGAAGACCGCTAAGAAAAAGCGTTAATCTTTAAGCTTAAAGCTTGGTAAAAGAAAGGCCCGCATTGCGGGCCTTTTGTTTTATCTGGCACCTGTATTTTCAGCGCTTTATCATTACAAATAGACTATATATGCAGTCTTTAGCAGGCTATCAGACCAACAGATGAAACACCTGTCAATCCCGGATACGCCTGGTTTACTCCGTATTTTTCATTAAAAATGCTGAACGTGCCGCCTCAAACCGTCGAACCAATTGCGACAACTGATCGTCGGGTACCGGCCCCGTAGTCGACCACTCGTGTAACAACGAAAACGCCTCTGCTGATTCAGACTTGAGTCTGTCTTCCTTCTCCAGAATATCGCCTTGTTTCATTTTGTCCGCGAGTTGAGACACCTGGTATTCCATGCGCATTTTCCTGTCTTCTACAGAAGAATCAACACCGGCCATGATCTCCATGCGGATACACATTATTTGTCTGAGGGCAAAATTGCTGCGTTTTGTTTCATCCAGCTGATTTTTAATATCCTGGCTATCTCCGCGTGAAAAGCCGATCACCACATTAATTGCATCCTGAAATCGTGCCTGTATCGCCTGCTCAGTGTGATCATCCATCGTAGCCGTTTCCTGCCATTGCTTTTGAATTGAATGAAGTTTTTCCAGCCCATCACCCATCTCAAACTTGTTTTCAATTATTTCAGCGCCAAGAAGCTCCACTTCTTCACATAATTTTACTTTATGAATCAAAATATTAAGCTGTTCCTGCTTTTCTGCGATGATACTTTGATGTTCTTTTTCTTGATAAGCCGCAATTGCTTTTTTGTAACGCTGATTTATCGCTTTCAAAGCATCACGGGGCACCTGTCCTGATTTTACCCAGTCTTTTTTCGCCTTCTCAAATTCTCCACGCGTTTGCTTAAAAGTATCCCCCTCACGTCGAGACAGGCTTTCCAGTAATTCACAAATCGCCTGTTTTACTGATAAATTCTCCTGTAATACCTGCTCATTAGCCTGGAACTGCGCTTGTCGACGCTCGAAAACCGCATCACAAGCGGCTCTGAATTGTTTCCAGAGTTTACTTTCCTTTGTTGAAACGCCCACCTCTTTCCACTTAACTTGTATGTTTTTTACCTTACCAATAACTTCATCAAGGTTTGTTGCACCGTTATTTTCATCCAGAGAGAGTATTAATTTGTCGACCTGCTTGATCAGATTCTCCTTCAACAACACATTTCTGCTGCGTTCTTCAATCGTCTTTTGCTGTAATGTCTGCATCGCACCATGAAATCGCTTGTTTAGCGTTGCCCAATCCTTTCTGTTTACCGTCCCGGCATTATTCCACTCATGCCGGGCGACGCGTAATATGCGTTCGGCTTTTTTCCAATTCACAGTCTCCCAGTCAGCAGTATCCAGAAAGCGTTCTAACTCATTGCATATCACTTGTCTTTTTGCCATGTTTTCAGCTCGGGCCTGCGACTGTTCGTCAAAACTGACCTGACAAGGTTCATAGGCGCGGTTACATGCCTGATCAAAACGCTCCCAAAGTGCTTCTGCCGAATCAGGCTCCGATTCACCCAGCTTCTTCCATTCAGCACGCGCATACCTGATCTGACTGGCCAACATCGCAATATCCGTATGTTTGTTTTCATCGCGACTCAAATCCGCCACCAATGCTTCCATCTCTTCTACCAGCGTTTCTTTCAATGGGGTACTTGCCCAACGTTTCCAGTCCCGTAACTCATTAATTTGCTTCGTTAACGCATTCAAGCGACGATCTAACCCTTGTTTACCCACAACCTGAACATCTGGTGGCGGCATATTTTTCAGTATTTTTTGTGCTTTTTGCTGTAATTTAATCGCCTGCCGGGATTTGCCCTGCTCAAGCGCCTCTTCCAGGCTGATCACAGATACCTTTAATTTTTCAATATTCTGTTTTCGTTCTTCCTGTTCTGCCGATAACCTGCCATGTATTTGTTTGAGCAAGTCCTGAACAGAATACCGGGCCTGAAATTCAGCTACCTTTGCAGCAGCCTGTTTATCTTTTTCCCAACGGTTTTCCAGTTTTGCTACTGCTGCAGACGTGACAGGTCGAGGGTTTTCCAGCTGTTGTTTTATTGAATCCACCAGTGCCTGCAATCTGTTACCTAACGCCTGGCGCTGGTCTGTTTCTTCTGTCAGCTGTTCCAGTGATTGGCATGCAGTATTAAAACGGGAATAAAGCGACGACTCCTCTTCAGGGGATAGTTCAGCTGATTCTTTCCATTTTGCCCGCTTCGCATCGATTGCCTGTTGTGTTTGCGAGCTGATTTCGCGGGCAGATAATCCAGCTTGCTGTAAATCTGTCAGCGTTTGCTCCAATTCCTCACACCAGGCCGTTTTAGCTGCTCTTAGCGGGTAACGTTCAGCTTCCAGTACCTTTTTTTTCTCTAACTGCTTTTCATGTTCTTCAAGCTTGCTAACAACATCTGCCCTGGCGCCTGTATAACGCGTGGTGAGCGCCTCATCCCAGGCTTCATTGATATGCTCATCCCATTCCTCACGGGCTGTCTGCCAGTTTGTTTCAATGTCTTGCAGTTGCTTGCTGGCATTTACCCGGTTCCCGGTATTGCGCATGGCTTCGAGCTCAATACAACATTGCCTGGCCCGTTGCGTTAATCGTGTTGGACGTGCCTGTTCGGCTTCGTGGATTGCAATTTTCTGTTTTACCTGTTTGCTGACCTTTTTGTCTTTTGAACGGGTATTTTTCAATACACGTTCCAGTGTTGACTGCTTGCTGATTCTATCGACCGCCGCCAGGCGCACATCCGGATCCGGATCATGAATGGCGATATCCCCGAGTAAAGCTTCCCTGTCCAGATGCGCCAGGGTTGCCAGACGTAATGCAGTTTCCTTGCCCTGCTTGCTGAGAAACTCAATAAGCGCCTGATCTTTTACTGCTTCCAGGCGCACCAGCCGCGCTGATAGCTCAGGCCCATTCGCTTCAAGACCCGCAAACAGATTATTAAAACGTGTTGTTGCCGCCTGGCAGACGCTTTTATCAGTATCGTTTGCCGCAATTTGTAATAACTTATCCAGATCAAGGACACGCTTGACCGCCAAACGGCGTACACTTGCATCCAGGTCACCCATTGCCAATTGTTCGATGATGGGCAAATCCTGTGACTTTTGTGCATTCAGTGAACGCAACGCCTGTTTGCGAACATCCGCTTTTTTATGCTGCCATTTAGGTTTGAAAAAGGGCTTTAATAATTTTTTAAGTGCCATATATCATCCGAAATTAATTACAAAAAACCTGTATAAAAATAGTTATATAAACTCAGTCAGACCATCAGGATTTCACTCGCGTCCAGCTGTCGATTCCAGAATAATACACCAATTAAAGGGAGACCCGAACGTGTCACAAGGTAACATTCGAAAAATGACGGCAGAATTACAAATGCCGGTGCAATATGCACTTCCTGTCGGCAGTGATTCCTTACCCGTCAATCCACACCTGGGGGGAAATATCACGTTAACCCATACGGGCAAGATTAATTGTATTGCCTGTAATCGCTTGATCAAGAAGAGCTATAACCAGGGTTATTGCTTTCCTTGCGTCCAGAAACTGGCCGAATGTGATATTTGTATTGTTCGCCCGGAACGTTGTCATTTTGATCAGGGCACATGCCGTGAGCCTGATTGGGGAGTGAAGCACTGTATGCAGCCCCATTATGTTTATCTGGCGGTCAGTTCCGGCATCAAGGTCGGTATCACACGCCATACCCAGATACCAACTCGCTGGATAGATCAGGGTGCCACCCAGGCGATACCCATTTTCAAAGTACAAACCCGCTTACAATCAGGACTGATTGAAATCGCCTTGTCAGAGCATGTTTCAGACAAAACAAACTGGCGCAAAATGTTGCAGGCCAATCACGATATACCGGCCGATGAATTAAGAGCAAAAAAGGATGCGTTGTTATCTTTGGCCGCCACCAGGGTCAATGAACTCAGACAACAGCTGGGTGAAGATAATATCGAATTATTAATTGATCAGGATATAACCAACATCAACTATCCGGTGCAGGCATTCCCAGAAAAGATTTCCTCACTGAACTTTGATAAAACACCTGAAATATCCGGAACACTTTTAGGCATCAAGGGACAATACCTGATCCTGGACTGTGGTGTGCTCAACATCCGCAAATTCGCGGGGTATGAGATTGACGTGGTATTTTAAAAGATTGTATTCACCGCAAAGGCGCGAAGTACGCAAAGAAAACCTTATATTATTTAAAAACATACTACATTCTCTTTAAACAAAAAAATTATATTTACCTTTGCGTACTTTGCGCCTTTG
>JAUWSG010000072.1 GCA_030610155.1 Gammaproteobacteria bacterium | reverse complement strand
TATCCTATTGCTCACGACTCTCCACAAAAATCACAGCACCGGCTCACAGTCTCTAACACCTAGCGTTGTGCGGAAAACCCATTCGGACTCTACAGAAACGAACAGTAGTGCGGCAAATTTGCGGCAAGGCGGCGAATACTGAGACAGTGCGGCGGGAGTTAATACGCTGAAACAATTGAGATAATGTGGTGGGCCCGGTAGGACTCGAACCTACGACCAAGGGATTATGAGTCCCCTGCTCTAACCAACTGAGCTACAGGCCCGGATAACAAAAAGTTTCTCTTAAATCGATGATCACAGAATAACCACAGATGAAAATCGTTCAAATTGAGAGCGGGGAAGTATACCCCGCTGTATAAGCTGAATCCAGTATTGGATCAAGGGGGACAAACCAGAAAAAGGCCCCCTTAAAGAAGCAATAGATCAAACTTCAGTTATCCCGTCATTCCGGCACGCTTTTAGCCGGAATCCAGCTGAATTAGAACAATTCACTGCGCGTTTATAAGCTGTCCTGAAACACAACAGTGCTGAAATTGTCATTTTTCCTTTCTATCCCCTGGATCCCGGCTAAAAGCATACCGGGATGACGGGGCTGGATCTTTTGCGTAGTGCAGTTCTTCGTAGGTTGGAGTGAGGCACGAAATCCGACATTCGGGGTATATCTAACCACCGCTGTTGGACTTCGTGCCTCACTCCAGCCTACAAAACAAAATAAAAAAGGGCGCATGTAATGCACCCTTTTATAACTCTATTTTTGTTTTTCCCGCGTTCCCGTATTTAAATCAACCGCCTTCCATCTCCAGGAAGCTACGCAATCTTTCAGAGCGGCTCGGATGACGTAGTTTACGCAGGGCCTTGGCCTCAATCTGACGAATACGTTCACGTGTCACATCAAACTGCTTGCCTACTTCTTCCAGAGTGTGGTCGGTATTCATATCAATACCGAAACGCATACGCAATACTTTCGCTTCCCGTGCTGTCAGGCCTTCAAGTACACGTTGAGTCGCTTCAGACAGACCATTAAATGTGGCCGATTTAACTGGCAACAAGGTTTTATGATCTTCGATAAAATCACCCAGGCGCGAATCTTCATCGTCGCCAATCGGCGTTTCCATGGAGATAGGTTCTTTGGCAATTTTGAGCACTTTGCGAATTTTGTCTTCCGGCATTTCCATACGTTCGGCCAGCTCTTCCGGTGTCGCTTCACGACCCATTTCCTGCAACATTTGGCGCGATATACGATTGAGCTTGTTAATGGTCTCAATCATGTGCACAGGAATACGAATCGTTCTTGCCTGATCCGCAATCGAGCGCGTAATCGCCTGACGAATCCACCAGGTCGCGTAAGTTGAAAATTTGTAACCGCGTCGATACTCAAACTTGTCAACGGCCTTCATTAAACCAATATTACCTTCCTGAATAAGATCAAGAAATTGCAGGCCGCGATTAGTGTATTTTTTCGCGATGGAGATGACCAGACGCAGGTTAGCTTCAACCATTTCTTTTTTCGCACGACGTGCTTTGGCCTCACCAACTGATAACTTGCGATTTATTTCTTTTATTTCCGTAATCATCAACTCACTGGTCGATTGAATATTAATCAATTTTTTCTGGGCTTTTTCAATCTCGCGAGCATGCTCTACCAGCGCTTGCGAATAAGGCTTACCACTGTCTATCTGTTTCTTTAACCAGCCCAGATCCGTCTCATTATCCGGAAATGAAGTGATAAAATCCTTGCGTGGCATTTTCGCCTTGTTCACACAAAGACTCATAATAGAGCGCTCTTGTTTGCGAATACTGTCGATGAGTGACCTCAGGTTCACGACCAGTCGATCAATCAATTTTGGATTAAGTTTTAATTGCAACAAATGTTCAATTAAAGGCTTATGGGCAGCATCGATTTTTTCTTTGCTGGCCTTTTTGTCTCGCGCAGCAACAAACTTTTTCTGAAAGTCACGTAGCTGCTCAAATCTCTGTTTTACTTCTTCAGGATCAAGGCCGGTGTCCTCTTCTTCTTCACTGTCAGCGGATTTGTCTTTCGCATCGCCTGACTTATTATCCTTCGCGCCTTCCGACTTATTTTGTACATTTGCAGGCTGAATGATTTCCGGTTCATCAGGATCGAGAAATCCGGAAATAATATCTGTCAGGCGCACCTCTTCAAGTACCACTCTGTCATAATCCTTGATGATCTGATTAATAGACACAGGGTAGCGCGATAATGCCGTCACAACTTGCCGAATACCATCTTCTATCCGCTTGGCGATTTCTATTTCACCTTCACGCGTTAACAGATCGACGGTACCCATTTCACGCATATACATACGCACCGGATCGGTTGTACGACCAAATTCACTGTCCACGGTGACCAATGCCGCAGCAGCCGCATCGGCAACTTCTTCATCAGCTTGTGTACTGGAGGAATCGGAAAGGATCAGAGTATCGGCATCCGGTGCAACCTCATGCACTGTAATGCCCATATCATTAATCATTGCGATAATGTCTTCGATTTGATCCGCATCAACAATATCGTCCGGGAGGTGATCATTAACCTCGCGATATGTAAGGTAACCTTGTTCCTTACCTTTTGCGATCAAAGCTTTTAATCGTGTTGTTCTGTCTGCGCTTGGCGACTCTGCTGCACTCATAGGACTTCTATACCCACTTTTTACCCGAGAAAAAAGACTGCACAGTTTACAGCAAAACAGTCTCCATGAGAATCAACTGTTGCTAATAAACTACACATATTAGTAAAAACTTATATTACTCAGACCGTAAACTTTTGCTGTAATTCAACTTCTCTTCTGCGCTCCACTCCGCAAAAGGTTTGCTTTCCAGGCGCTGTCGCGCTTGCTGCTGTTGTTGCTTAATCATCCGTTCATTCAATAACTTAATGGTGTCAGAAAACTCAATTTCAAGAGAAACATTGAGCATTTCAGGCTGCCATGACAGTAGTTTCTCCAATGCGCGCCCTTCTTCTGTTCCGCGCCAATGCTCGATCAAATTACCGGAGGTAAATTCCGTACGCTTATTTAATAGCTCAATCATCTGAACAAGCAAGTCGATACCCGGCATATTTAAGCCACGAATGCCGTTAATATCGCTTATATCCTGCGCAATCGAGGGCTGCTCGAGCAATAATCTGATGGCTTTGCGTACTAATGAAGGATTTTTACCCTTTGGTGTGTCCTTTAGTCTCTCCCTGCCTCGTTCCTCCCTGCCTGGTAATTCCCCGCTCTGACGTTTGACCGGCTCTTCCTTTTTGTTCGTCCGCTCTCCTATAAGACTAGACAATTTTTCCGCTTCCATGTGAACCTTTTCACCAAGTTGTTCAATCATCATATAATGGAACACCTTACCTGGTATCTTTTCGATCAATGGCCGGGCAAGCTCCACCAGACGCGAGCGACCATCTATAGTATTGATATCGGCCTGCTCTTCCAGTTTTCCATACAGAAATTGTGAAAGTGGGACGGAATTCACAATCATGGCTTCAAAGTCGGCTTTACCCGCCGCGCGAATATAGCTGTCAGGGTCCTCTTTTTCGGGTAAAAACATAAATTTGGCCTGTCGCCCGTCCTGCATCATCGGCAGCACAATTTCCAGTGCCCGCCAGGCCGCCTCGCGGCCTGCACGGTCACCATCGAAACAAAACACCACCTCGCTAACCAGGCGAAACAAACGCTCCAGGTGCTGGCGTGTCGTTGCGGTCCCCAGCGTGGCCACTGCATAATTAACACCATATTGGGCCAGACCTATAACATCCATGTAACCTTCCACAACAAGCATCCGTGTCAGCTTTTCGTGGCTCTTTTTTACCTGATGTAAGCCATATAATTCCTGTCCCTTCTGAAAAACCGGCGTTTCGGGTGAATTTAAATATTTTGGCTTACTGTCATCGGTTGCGCGGCCGCCAAAACCAATGACACGGCCGCGAGGGTCATGAATAGGAAACATGATCCGGTTCCTGAACCGGTCGTAATAACCGCCCTTTTCCTTCTTGACGAGCATGCCCGATTGTTCAAGCAGCTTCACTGAGGCCGCGTCATTGTTAAAATGCGACAGCAGCGTGTCCCAGCCTGACGGGGCAAAGCCAACGCCAAACCGGACGGCGGCTTCGCCACTCAGTCCACGGCCTTTGAGATATTCAACTGCCTGGGCGGCTGTGTCATGGCGCAGTTGTTGCTGGTAGAACAGCGCGACTTTCCCCAAAATGTCATAGAGATTTTTATAATCGGCTTTCGGCCGGTCATCGGCAGCCGCATCGACCGGTACCGTTAAATTGACAAAGGACGCAAGGTTGTGAACGGCCTCGACAAAATCCATGTGCTCGTACTCCATTAAAAAACTAATGGCTGAACCACTGGCACCACAACCAAAACAATAATAAAACTGCTTTTCCTGACTGACACTGAATGAGGGGGATTTTTCATCATGAAAAGGGCACACCGCCATGAAATCACGCCCTGCCTTGCGCAGGGGAAGCCGCGTATTAATGATATCCACGATATCAACACGCGAGATAAGCTCGTCGATAAACTGCTGGGGGATCTTACCTGCCATTATTCACTACCATGGAGTAATTTTAAGCGTTTACAGGGAACCTGTCTAAAAAATCAAAAGACAGCTGGATCAGGAGAAGTGAAGATAAATCAGACAGGGATCAGGAAGAAAGTCTGTCTTTTACTATTTTGCTGACCGCGCCCATATCCGCCCGGCCCTGCATTTTTGGCTTTAAAATACCCATCACAGCGCCCATTTCCCTGGGTGAGCTGGCACCCGTTGAGCTAATCGCCTCGTCTATGAAGGCTTCAATTTCTGCTTCACTAAGGCCTGCAGGCAGGTAAGTTTGCAGCAGCTCCAGTTCAAATTTTTCCTGATCGGCCAGGTCAACCCTGCCACCCGCTTCAAACTGCTCGATGGAGTCACGTCGCTGCTTGACCATCTTATCCAGAACGGCGAGCACTTGTGTATCATCCAGCTCGATTCTTTCGTCCACTTCACGCTGCTTAATCGCCGCCAGCACCAGGCGTATCACGCCCAGACGCTCTTTTTCCCTGGCACGCATAGCAGACTTCATATCCTCTGTAATGCGCTGTTTAAGCGACGCTTCCTGGCTCATAGTGATACCTTATTCTCACCTGATCATTAGCAAAAACGCATGCGTGGCATACACACATGCAAATTAAAAATACCCAAGATGAAAAAATTAAATTAGTACAGACGAGTTCGGCGTGATTGATCGCGATAAACTTTTTTCAGATTACGCTTTACAGCAGCTGCGGCTTTACGTTTACGAATTTCTGTTGGCTTTTCGTAATATTCACGTCGGCGAATTTCAGTCAAAACACCTGCTTTCTCGCAAGTACGTTTAAATCGGCGTAACGCGACTTCAAATGGCTCGCCTTCTCTTACTCGAACTATTGGCATGTAATACCACCTTCTCCTAGGTAAAATTTCAATAACTTAAGCTTAAATTATCCAGGCAAATAGCGCTGTGCTATGCCCCTGAATCCACGATCGGACGTGGAAAAGTCGGGCATTTTAGCGCGTTAGCTGACTGAACGCAAAACAATTGCCTTGTTATCGGGAAATCACGACAATGTATGAATGATAGTGATGGGTATAGAAACGTCCTGCGATGAAACCGGCATCGCATTGTATGACGCAAAAAAGGGTCTTTTGGTCGATAAAACCTATTCCCAGGTCAAATTACACGCCAAATACGGGGGTGTTGTGCCGGAATTGGCCTCACGGGACCATATTCGTAAAATCCTGCCATTAATCACGGAAGCGACTCGCGAAACAGGCCTGTCACTGGCGGACATCAATGGCATCGCGTATACCAGCGGCCCCGGACTGGTGGGTGCTCTACTGGTCGGCGCGGCAGTGGGCCGCAGTCTGGCCTGGACACTGGGTATTCCCGCCATTGCGATCCACCATCTTGAAGCGCATATACTTGCCCCTCTTATGGAGCCCGACCCGCCTGAATTTCCCTTCCTGGCACTGCTGGTGTCCGGTGGTCATACTATATTACTTAAAGCGCTCAGCATGGGAAATTACCAGATCCTCGGCGAAACCCTCGACGATGCTGCGGGCGAGGCATTTGACAAAACAGCTTCTCTACTTGATCTGGGATATCCAGGGGGCCCCGCCCTGGCTCGTCTGGCCGAACAGGGTGACCCCGGACGGTTTAGATTTCCGCGCCCCATGACAGATCGGCCGGGCCTGGATTTCAGTTTTAGCGGATTAAAAACCTTTGCGCTTAATACTCACAAGAAAAATCAAAACGATGAACAAACGCGTGCTGATATCGCACGCGCATTCCAGGATGCCGTCGTTGATACGTTTGTTATTAAATGCCGGCGCGCACTAAAAGAAACCGGCTATAAAAAATTAATTGTTGCAGGTGGCGTCAGTGCCAATAGTGAACTACGTAAACGTTTAACGGCATTAGGCAAGGATGAAGATGCGAAAGTTTATTTTCCGCGTATCGAATACTGTACCGATAACGGCGCAATGATTGCCTACACGGGTTATCTCAGATTACAACATCAGATAACGCACGGACTACAAAACAACACTGAAGAAGACATGTCTTTTAATGCTATCCCGCGCTGGCCGATTGCAGACCTGGCACAAGCAACAGAGACTTAAACGCTGTATATGCAGCTTTATATATAGATCCAGCAAAAATAAAAAGGGGGCTAAAAGCCCCCTTTTCATCAAACAACTGTAACGCAAATGTTGCTATAACAAAATAGTTACAGCGCCATATCTTTTACAGCTTTAAGCGGTTTGATTTTTACAATGTTACGCGCAGGCTTTGCCTTGAACATGGCTTCTTCACCAGTAAAAGGGTTAATGCCTTTACGTGCTTTAGTTGCAGGTTTACGTACAACTGTCATCTTTAACAAGCCAGGCAATGTAAATACACCTGCGCCATTTTTCTTGATGTGACCTTCAATCAACAATGAAAGCTCATCAACAACTGATGTCACTTCCTTTTTAGTCAATTCCGTATTTTCAGCAAGCGTTGACAAGATTTGAGATTTTGTCATTGCTTCCTTGATTGCCTTCACAGATTTTGTTGCTGGTTTTTTCTTTGTCGCCATTTATAACTCCTCCTAGCGTGTAAACGTAGTAGTAACGTGGTGGACGCAAAACTATAGTTTCGTTCTTTTGCTCTTGTGTAAAGAAAGCCTGATTCAGACTAGATATACAGTATATACCGCAAATCACGCAGAATCATAGCAATATCCAGTCTATAAAGTCAGCATTTTTATTTATTTTTTTCAATTTATTTTCAAGCAATTTACTTAAACAAAAATGCGCGGCAAACTTTATCTGTCAAACATTTCACTTTTGAGTTGATGAGTTACTAACCATGTCATTAAAGATTTCATCAAAACAATGCTTTATGCTGGAAAGGTTAAGGAATCAATTGAATACTTTTGTTGATCTTCTAAAGCCGGAGCGGTTTAATAGGCGCCTATGCATAAAAAACCAACACTATTAAAAGCAACCACCATCGCGCAAACTCGTCTTTTCAAGATCGAAGAGCTCGATTTATTATTCTCAAACGGCGTGAATGTTCAATATGAACGTCTTGTCGCATCGTACGGCGGTGCCGTATTGATTATTCCCATGCTTGACGATGACACCGTTTTATTGATCAGGGAATATGCCGCGGGCATAGATCGTTATGAACTGGCGCTGCCAAAAGGCAAGATTGAAAACAACGAGGAGTTGCTTAACGCAGCCAACCGCGAGATTATGGAAGAAGTGGGCTATGGCGCAAATAAACTACAGCATATTAGCTCGTTCTCTATCGCCCCGGGGTATATGGGCCATGTGACGCATGTGGTATTGGCCGAGGACCTGTATGTGAAAAAAGTGGATGGCGATGAGCCGGAAGATATTGAAGTCGTTCCGTGGAAATTAAACAATCTTCACGAACTGTTCGCACAGGAAGACTGCACTGAAGCCCGAAGTATTGCGGCTTTATATATGGTCAGGGACTTGATCGCCAATAGATCTGATTAACCAGGCCCGGATAACTATGCCCTTTGATACCAGCAAATTATTAGCACAAACCATCGAGATTGCCCGCACAGCGGGCAACAAGATCATGGAAACCTACCAGACAGATTTCGATATCGCGGAAAAATCGGACCAGTCACCCGTCACTGAAGCCGACCTTATCGCCAACCATGTCATCATCGATGGCCTGGCGGAAATTACGCCTGCCATCCCCACGTTATCTGAAGAGTCTGATCCGGTTCCCTTCTCCGAGCGTAAGAACTGGAAACAATACTGGCTCATCGACCCACTGGATGGCACCCGGGAGTTTATCAAGCGAAGTGACCAGTTCACTGTCAATATCGCCCTTATTAAAAACCACACACCGATACTGGCTGTGATCCAGGTACCGGCAGAAGACACTATTTATTATGCCAGCCAGGGCATGGGTGCATTTAAAAAATGTGGTGATGAAGAGCCGGTAAAAATCAGAACCAACAAAACCAATCATGATGAATTTGTCATGCTCATAGGCAATCATGCCATCGACAACAGGACACTCAATGCGTTTCGTAACCATATAGGCACACATAAAATAAACCGGGTGGGAAGCTCACTAAAATCCTGTCTGATTGCAGAAGGCAAAGCAGATGTGTATCCACGCTTTGGCCCTACCTGCGAATGGGACACAGCCGCCGCACAATGTATTGTTGAAGAAGCGGGCGGGAAAATGACTGATATAATGTTGAGACCACTACGTTACAACACCAAGGAATCGCTGCTCAATCCTTACTTCATTGCCTTTGGTAATGCAAAGAAGGACTGGTCGAGGATATTAAAAAACATATTACATGGCTAATCAGGGTTGATTGACTTTAAAAATCCACTGCCAGGCTCAAGACCAAACGGTAATCATCCTTATCAGGCACTATGCCTTCAGCATTTGGTGTGGGACTGTCTATTCGGTCCCAGATAAATGACACATCAAAGTCCAGCCATTTGGTCAACTCAGTTTCCAATGTCGTAACACTATGGTGGGTATAACCCCCTGATGCCTCGTTACCCACCTGAATTTTATAGCCGACAATAAAATCCACTTTCTTGCTTAACTCGGTATCAAAATTGGTATCAATGACCAGAGCAGGAGTCGCTTCATCTAAATTTTCCCCGGCCTGGACCGTCTCGAATTTGGTCGCCAGATAAGAAGGCCCGCCGACAATATCCCACTCTGTTTTAGGTGTGTCGATAAAGTTATAACCGATACCAGCACCAATAGAGATACGATAATCAATGTTCTGAAATTTATCGCGAAAATACTCGCCAAACACCGGGCGCCAGAAATAGGTCCTGGTCGCAAAAATATCATAACTAATATTGGCTCGTTGGTTATTATCCGTTTCGATATCGCGCGTTTTGCTGATAAGCGCAATATAATCAAAAAGAATACGCGATTTAGATGTCCGGCGTCTGATTTTAACACTGGTATCAAAATCCTCTCTGTCGCTATTCCCGGATTGGACACTGAGACCTAATGTTGCCCTGACTGTCCAGAAATTACGTTCTTTAGGCTCCCCGTATGCAATGGAGACTATCTGGCTACGTTTAAAGTACTGTCTTTTCTCGCCAGAGATAATAATAACCTCGTCACCGATTACCTGTAAGTTACCGACGACTCTGGGCATGAATTCAATATTGACAGAGTGCACCGAATGGCCTCTGACCTGTATCACATCGTTCCAGTCCAGTGCCAGGTGATCCAGTTCAACGCTGTCGAACTCAAGTGTGCCATCATAGAGGACTTCAAGCTCTCCCTTGAGCCATTCCCCTGACACCAACTGTACCCAGTCAAAATTGTCAGGCGGCGGCGTCGTTGACGGCCAGACCGGAAGGTTGTTTTTTTCCTTATCATCGGCCACAACAGGTTGAGCCAGGAACAGGCACGTGATCAGAAATAATAAAAAGAGGGTCGGGTTTGATTTCACAGGTTTACATATTACCTATTTTTTACTGCTCAGGAAGCGCAAAATAATATCGAAAAATAGGCAGCAATACCAGCCTGTTAAGTGCTTTGATTCACTTAATTGACTTTCACACGCATCTTCATTTTACCATTTTTAATTTTATTAACAAACAATGTACGCTCTGCCCTGCCGCTGGCATCAATTATAATTTTTCCGGATATGCCAACAAACTCACTGCTTGAGTGGATGCTTTCGTTAATACATTCTTTACTAAATGGCGCTTCGCATTGGTTTATTGCATTTAATAAAAACCCGTAACCCTCCATACCCGCCAACATATGGGTAGTAACGCTAATACCGGGCCTCTCAATATATTTAAACAGCTTTTTACCATGGTCAGTCAACACCATATTACTTGAATACAAATCTGTCGCGAGCATGCCATTTATCAATTTCAGATCACCTTTATGTCGTTCGATCACTGTAGATAACATGCCGTCAGTCGCCAGCATTTTCGGAGACCAGTCAAGTTTTCTGGCAGCACTTGCTATCGCAAGAACATTATCCGCACCTACAGGCAAATAAAGTAATACCGGGCCTTTACTCTGAATTTTCGCCACGATGTCTGCATAATTGTTTGGCCCTTCTGCCGCCAAATTAATGACATCCGTTACCTGGCCGCCAACAGATTTGAATTTACTGACAAATTCTTTAGCCAGATAATTCGAATAAGCGCTACCAGGGTTTTTAAACACCGCAACCCGCTTGATAAACAGTTCATCCCGCACAAACAAAGCAGCAACCATCGCCTGGGTCGCATCATCAAACGCAAGCTGACTGACATATTTGCTGTGTAGAACTGTTTCCGGGTTGGTCGCGATCGTCGCCAACACAGGCGTTTTATACTTGTCCGCTACTTTAGCGACTGCGATAGCAGAATCACTGCCTGATAAAAGTAATATCGAAGACACTTGATACTTGTTCACCAGAGTATCAAGTGCGCTGACTGTTTTTGCCGGGTCACTTTGGTCGTCCTCGACAATCAGATCAATTTCATCACCATTATAGAGATAGTATTGCAGCAGCCTTGCAATACTGATTCCTCTTACCCCTTGTTGCCCAATTACCGAATTTTCGCCTGAAATCGGTGCGATGACGCCGATCCTTACTTTTAAGCCGCTCGCAGGGACGGGCGGCTCTTCACGACCAGGGACAAATAACAGCACAGAAATAACAACAATTATAAGGAGAAAATATTTCATAATCACCTACAAGATATAAATGATTCTGGTTCTGATAAATATTCTTTTATCAAATAAAGACCGAATTTTCTTTTTAAGCTTGTCCAGGTCGTGACGCGACAGATTATCGCGTGTATGTATATCCATATCGATAACATTTCTATCTCTCGAATAAGTAATTCTCACATCATTAATAATAATGTACTTATCATTAATCAGAAAACGCTCCTTCTCCATTTTCTTTTCAAGCGCCAGCGTATTTACGATTTGACTATATGAAATATAAAGAGGAACAGAAATCGCCATCAGGGAAAGCGCGACAAATATAACGCCCCTTTTATTTCGTATTGCCGCTGAATACCCGAGGACCCGGAAGGTAAAAGCCGCTGACAAAATGATACCAACCAGGTTAGTAAAGAACAGCAGAAAGGCCTGCAAAAAGAACCACAAATCGCCCTGCCCCAGTCCAACACCGGCAACCGCCAGCGGCGGCACTAACGCGACCGCAATCGCAACCCCGGCCAGAGATTGCATCACTTCCTTGAATGACTTTGAGTACGCCGCCGCCACGCCCGAAAGAATGGCCACAGCAAGATCCAGCAGGGTCGGATTAACCCTTCCCAGCATTTCTTCTGTTATCAGCTTTTGCGGAAACATCATTGCGATCAGCGTCGACACAAACAACGCAATCGAAATACCCAGCACTATTTTTTTTGCGGAATCATAAAACAGGGCCTTTTCCCAGCGCAACAAACCCATCGAGACTGAAACGATAGGGCTCATCAAAGGCGCCAGCAGCATTGCACCAATAATGACAGCGGCACTGTTCAGGTACAGGCCAAACGTGGCCAATGCGGTACTGAGCAACATCAGAACAATAAATGTCGAGCTTATCTTTGCATCATCACGTAATGACAAAAAAAGATCGCGAAAACGCTCTTCCGATGCATAGGAAAAAAAGGGGATTTGTTTACCGGCTGTTTTCTGCAGTTCTTTTTCGTCAGGAATATTATCTATCCTGACCTTTTCTTTGGCGACCTGCGCATTTTTATTTTCTTCCTCCAGCCATTCGCCAAAGTTAATGTGTATTGCATCCTTGACAATTTCAACATGAACAGGTGTATGCGATTCATTTTTCCCATCAATAACAACAGCAAGCTCAACTTCCGATTCAATCTCAATTTGACTGCTTTTTATATAACCGATACCTTTAGGCAATTTTTTTTGTGTCGCAGAACGTCGCCAGGTTTGCGCTAAAAAACTGAGATAATCAATAATGGAAAAAGGCGAGGTAACAACCAGAGAGATGGCACCATCCCGGGCTGAGTTATCATTTTCAATTAATCGGGATGCCAGGCTTCCCTTGCCATGCTGCAATATCATGCAGCCACTGGCGGCGGTCGTAATTATTTTTTCATTGGCAGTCGTAAAGCTGAATTTAAGCAACTTCATGCCCTTGAATTTATTCAGCGCTTTGCCAAAATATTCGATAAAACTGATATCGCTGGTCGCATCCAGAATTGGCACCCGGCCAACCGTTGCCTTGTACAACATAATTTTACCGTTACACAAAACAAGATCAATGAGCGGTGCATCCTGCCGTAATGCCAGCTCGATGGCCCTGTCAGTGTCTTTATGAAGCTCAAGAGACTTGATCAGATTTTTTTGTGACTCAAGCGCAAGCAGGCCCACACTGAACTTGTATTGCATCGCAAGGTTCAATACAGACTTGATATTCTCCAGCGCACCTGAGACGACAATATGTGTCATTTCATTTAGCACCGCCTGCGGGTCTTGAATAAAATCATCAAAGGCCAGCGGCGTAATTTGCGATCCAAATGCATTGTTTTGCATCGCTTCGATCAGGTATTGGCTGTCTTCGGTATAAATAAACAGTGCCGAAT
>JAUWSG010000081.1 GCA_030610155.1 Gammaproteobacteria bacterium | reverse complement strand
TTCAGCTCAGGGAACAGTAAACGCCGTCAAGTCTGCAGATGGAAAACTTAATATCTCGCACGGTGATGTAAAGGGTCTGATGGGCGCCATGACTATGGATTTTAACGTCGCGGATCCGGCTATGCTTGATGATGTGGAAGCGGGCAGTAACATCAATTTTACACTGGAAGAAGATAAAAAAGGAAATCTGACCATAACGGATCTGGAAGTCACAGGGTCATCATCTAAAAACGTCGCATCTGACAATCATGGTCATAAGCATTAATAAGAGTGACGATAATAAATAAGAGTATTTACGTTTTGCTTGCTGTTTTTCTTTTTCGTTGAACTGCAAGCAAGACGATGAATGCTTTTTCTTAATATAAAAATAAAACACTGCTTCACGGGGAAATTCCAAAATAGTTAATCCGGTGTGTTGTCACTGCACATGTAGCTCAACACGTATTGTGTTTTATTGTTCTAAATTCGGGATGGGAGAGTTTGTTAATGTTTTTACACAAAAAAAATGTTTTATTAGGTTGTTTTAGTGCGGCCATGTTGGGTCTGTCATCAGGCGCTTTGGCTGCAGAGGAAATGGATCATAGTCAACATGATATGTCTGCTATGGATCATAGTCAGCATGATTCGACTGCCGGGCAACATGTTCACCACGGGCATGGCAAAGGTGGTTTTATGTTTGAATACCAGTTCATGCGCATGGAAATGGACGGTTTGCTGGATGGCACAGATAGCGTGAATACGCGTGACATTTCAGGTGCAACCATGGGCGCGCCACCGACAAATAATATGATGACGCCTTATATGATGTCGCCCACAGCCATGACGATGGACATGCATATGTTTATGGGCATGTATGGCTTCACTGACACCTTTACGCTTATGGGTATGATTAATTATTTGGCCAATGATATGGATATGATAATGCATATGTATACGCCGACAAATGTCTTTGCGGGCGATATGACTGGCGCAATGGATACCAGTGGTATAGGCGATACTCGTTTTGACGGTATGTTTAAATTGTCTAACAGCTGGACTGGCAGTGTTGGTTTGAGTATTCCAACCGGCAGCATTGATGAAAAAGTCACAATGACGATGGCGGGGACTAATATTCTTAATGGCAATCCAATGATGGTGACTAATGGGCCGATGCAAGCCCCTTATATGATGCAGTTAGGATCAGGTACCTATGATTTAATTCCTTCTGTTACTTACCAAACTGGATCAGGGAACTGGAACTGGGGCGGTCAGGCAAGTTATACCTACCACATTGGTGAAAATGATAATGACTATACCGTGGGTGATATTCTGGAAATAAACGGTTATGGACGATATTCTGTTAATAAAGCTTTGACACTGTCCGGTCGGTTGGAAATTCTGGATTGGGACAAAATTGACGGGCAGGATCCCCTTATCAACCCCATGATGTCACCGGCAGGCGATCCAAATGCAACCGGCGGTACACGTGCCGACTTGCTGTTTGGCATCAGTGGCCACTTTGCCAAATATCACATGATAAGTCTTGAAGTGGGTGCGCCCATCTTCCAGGACCTCAATGGACCGCAATTGGAAACCGACTTGATTTATAGTATTGGTTATCAATATATGATGATGTGATATGGGTTCCATTGCTTAGTGAGTGATAGACTTATAAAATGGAAGCAGAATTTTCTGCTTCCATTTTTTATTTCGGGTGGTTATTTTTGATGTTTTGTAGTAAAAAATACCGAATCTTGTTGTTTTCAATGTTACTTCTGCTTGCGGAGGGCTCAAATGCAGCAGGGGGCAATAGCTTATCTTCAGCGGCGTCTGCAAGCGAGGGTGCTGCCGTCACGCTGTCTATTGGTACAGAAATACCGGGTGATATTCAATATAATAATCCCCTGACCTTACAGGAAGCCGAACGCCTGGCGCTTGAAAATGATTCGTTGACAAAAAAAATCGATGCTGAAGCCGTTTCGTTAAAACAAAAAGGGGTGGCTGCTGCGAGATTACCGGACCCGAAACTTAGATTGGGTTTGATGAACCTGCCTACTGACACATTTGAAATACAGCAAGAGCCGATGACGCAACAAGTGATTGGTCTGCAATTGATGTTCCCTCCCTATAATATGCTTGATCACAAGGGCGAGCAGTTAACGCTTAAGGGCGAGGCTAAAAGTCTCAATGCCGTTAATCAACAAAGAGAGACCTTGCGCAGCGTCAGGATTGCCTGGTTGAATGTGTATTTGCAGCATCATGCCGGCGAGATTGTGAAAAAAAGCGAGGACTTGTTCAAACAGCTGGTAAAAATCACAAAGTCAAAATATCGCTCCGGACAAAGTAATCAGCAAGCCGTGATACGTGCAGAACTTGAACTGAGTTTGTTGCAAGACAGGCAGATTCAAATAGAGGCCATGAAGGAGCAGGCGCTGGCCGAATTAGGTAAATGGGTGGGCACAGCACAGTTTAACCGTCCTTTATCATTAGACGCCTTAACTATCCCGGAAATTGGCGACCGCCAGGTCCTGAAGCAGGCGATTGACAAGCATCCGGTTATCCAGGCGTCGGTTGCTAACGTTAATGCAGCAAAAAAAGGCATCGACGTGGCCAAGGCCCGTTATCACCCGGGTTGGAAGATGGACCTGAACTATGGCAGGCGGGAAGAAAGCCTGGCGGGGGTTGAGCGGGCAGACTTTATATCCCTGATTTTTATGGTAGATTTGCCTTTTTTTACCTCAAATCGGCAAGATAGATGGCTTGAAGCCAGTGAAAAGGAGTATAATTCTGCTCAATATTCCGTCGAAGAGCGGAGAAAAAGCTTAAAACGCCGGCTGGATGCCGAATACACAAAATGGACGCGTTTGAGTGAACGTCTGCAACACTTTCGGGGAAAGTTGTTGCCACAAGCAAGCCAGAATGCGCAAGCAGCATTAAAAGCTTACAGCAGCCAGGTGACCGGGTTTGATCCGCTGATGCGGGCGCGACTTATGGAGCTGAAAATTAAACTGCAAGCGTTAAACGTGTTGGTTAGTCGCGCACAGGCACAAGTTAATTTGCTTTATATAACCGGGGATGGGTGACAATAATGAAAAACCGGACTCATTTAAATGTCAGATACAGGGCATGGCTTTTCAGTTACAGTTTTCGTAGCTGTTTTAAACCTGTGTTGAATAATTTTATCGCTTTGTTACAGAAGCAGGTTTTTCTTGCTGTTATTCTGGTTTTCACGGCGGTAGGGTTCAGGTATTACGTTTTAGGTCTGGAGAACGACCTGGATGCAGTTGCAGCGCCAGTAGAGTCTAGCGCGTTGCCTGCTGTTGCAGCGCTAAGCGCTATAAGCGGAGAAATTAACCGCTCAGCCAATCAAAACAGTGGTGACAATCAACTGGAATCGGAGCGCTTTGATTCGATGTCACAAAACCAGTTTAAGGAACAATCTCAAGATTTCTCTCAAGACTCTTCGCAAGACTCTTCTCAAGACTCTTCGCAAGTGAAGTCCATGGTAGGCACGCTGGCTGCAAATGCGGCCAATGAAAGTGCGTTGGAGCACGCCGGTAAACATGCAGACCCGACCTATGTCTGTCCCATGCATTCTAACATTCTGAATAAGGATCCGAACGCAAGCTGTCCCATTTGTGGTATGGATCTGGTGCTTGTAGAGAACACCGGCGGTGAAGCAGGTGTTGTCACAATATCACCCAGAATCATTAATATGCTGGGTGTGCGTGTGAGCAAGGTGAAGAAGAAAACCCTCTATCGTCGTATCAAGAGTGTCGGGAATATTCAGTACGACGAAAATCAGATTAGCCATATTCATTTACGAACCGACGGCTGGATAGAAAAACTTTCCGTCAAGGCATTGGGTGACCGGGTCAAAAGGGGTGATTTGTTATTTAAACTGTATTCGCCGAAGCTCGTCAATGCGCAGGATGAATTATTACAATCCCTGGAAATGGAAAATGACTCCCTGGTTGAAGCGTCACGTGAGCGCCTGAAATCATTGGGTATGTCGCGGTCACAAATTCGATCATTGGAAAAATCAGGACGGGTATCTCGCCTGGTAAATTATTTTGCACCACAAAATGGTGTTGTTTCAGAGCTGAATGTTCGCGAAGGTATGTATGTAAAACCATCCAAAACAATTGTTAGTCTGGTAAATATGTCAACGATCTGGCTGGTGGCAAATATTTTTGAAAATCAATCCAGCTGGGTAAAAGTAGGTGACCGGGCGGATGCCAAGCTGTCCTTCATGCCTGATAAATCCTGGAAAGGGACGGTTGAACATATTTATCCAAGTCTTAATGCCAGGACACGTAGCCTGGAGGTTAGAGTACGCTTCGATAACCCTGATGAAATACTCAAGGCAAATATGTATGCCGATGTGACTATCTTCGCTAAACCGAAACGTAAAGTGCTTTCTGTGCCACGAGAGTCACTGATCCGTACTGGCGAGGGTGATCGCGTGATTCTCTCGATGGGGGGTGGCCAATTTAAACCTGTTGCTGTCCAGGCTGGCATCGAAGTCAATAACCGGGTTGAAATTCTGAATGGTCTGAACGAAGGCGATAATGTTGTTGTGTCCAGCCAGTTCCTTATCGACTCCGAAAGTAGTTTGCGTGCCAGTTTGATGCGTATGAGCGGTAGCTAGAAGCTTGCCGAGTGTGTGGTGAGCGATCACTTTAAAACGGTAGTTATTTCACCGCAAAGGCGCGAAGTACGCAAAGAATAATAAAGAATAATTAAGTTAAAAAAATTATAAAAAAATCAGGGATGCTTGATTCAACTTAATTGTGAATCTTGTTTGTAATGGTAGTTTGTTCGCATTGTTTTCAAAAACAAATTGATTTCCTTTGCGTGCTTTGCGCCTTTGCGGTGAAATTGTTTTACTCAGCAATCATACCGTCCTGCCCAATAGTCACTTATTATTAAAGTTGTTTTGTGATGAAGAATAAAAATCCATGATTGCACATATTATTCGTTGGTCCATACATAATCGACCCCTGGTTTTGATTCTGACCGTCCTGTTAATGGTTTGGGGCATATTTTCTGTTATGCGCACACCGCTGGACGCCATTCCTGATTTATCAGATTTACAGGTCATTATTAAAACATCCTATCCCGGTCAGGCCCCCGAAGTGGTTGAGGATCAAGTGACCTATCCCATTACCACGGCAATGTTATCTGTGCCTGGCACAACCGCCGTTCGGGGATATTCGTTCTTTGGTGATTCTTATGTGTACGTGATCTTTAAAGATGGCACTGATATTTACTGGGCACGATCACGGGTGCTTGAATATTTAAGCCAGGTGGCGGGTGATTTACCGCGTTCAGCGCAGCCGCAGCTTGGACCGGATGCAACAGGTGTTGGTTGGGTGTATGCGTATGCGTTGGTTGATCGAACCGGCAACCATGATCTTGCGCAATTACGCAGCCTGCAGGACTGGTTTCTAAAATATGAGTTGCAAACGGTCGCCGGGGTGTCTGAAGTGGCCACTGTGGGCGGTATGGTTAAGCAGTATCAGGTTGTCATTGATCCTGACAAACTAAGGATTTATGGCATTCCTTTAAGTAAAGTCAGTATGGCAATAAAACGGGCAAATCAGGAAGTAGGCGGTTCCGTTATTGAGCAGGCTGAAGCAGAGTATATGATTCGCTCCCGTGGTTATTTGAAGTCCGTTGCAGACCTGAAGCAAATACCAATAGGCGTGAACGAAAAAGGGACGCCAATATTACTTGCGGATATTGCAGACATTCAGATAGGTCCACAGATGCGTCGTGGTATTGCCGAGCTGGATGGTGAAGGCGAGGTAGTCGGCGGCATTGTGGTGATGCGCTGGGGTGAAAATGCGCTGGATACGATAAAAGGCGTAAAAGAAAAACTGGCCCAATTGAGTAAGGGCTTGCCTGAAGGTGTGGAGATTGTCGAGACCTATAACCGCTCCGGTCTGATTAACCGTGCTGTTACAAATTTACGCGACAAGCTGGTTGAAGAATTTATTATCGTCGCCCTTGTGTGTATGGTTTTTCTTTTTCATTTACGTTCTGCGTTTATCGCCATTATAATTTTGCCGCTGGGTATCCTGACTGCATTTATTGTGATGCAAAGGCAGGGTATCAACGCCAATATCATGTCCCTGGGGGGGATTGCGATTGCGGTCGGTGCAATGGTGGATGCGGCGATTGTTATGATTGAAAATGCCCACAAGCACATGGAGAAGGAAAACGTCACAGACAAAAACAGATGGGCGATTATGAGTCGTGCGGCTGTTGAGGTTGGCCCTGCGCTGTTTTTCTCCTTGCTGATTATTACATTGAGTTTTCTGCCTATCTTCACGCTGGAAGCGCAGGAAGGAAAACTTTTCAGTCCGCTTGCATTTACCAAGACGTATGCGATGGCAGCCGCAGCATTCTTGTCTATTACCTTGATGCCGGTGTTAATGGGGTATTTTATTCGCGGGAATATCATGCCTGAAGAGAAAAACCCGATCAGGCGGTTGCTGGTTGCGATTTACCTGCCAGTGATTAACCTGGTGTTACGCTTTCCGCTGGCAACAATTGGATTTGCCCTTTTACTCGTAGCCAGTCTGCTTTACCCATTATCAAAGCTGGGGTCTGAATTTATGCCGGAGCTGGATGAAGGTGATTTGCTCTATATGCCGACCGCCTTTACCGGTATCTCGATAGGCAAGGCGGGGGAGCTATTACAGCTAACAGATAAACTGATACGTACTATACCGGAAGTGAGTACGGTGTTCGGAAAAGTCGGTCGCGCTGAAACGGCAACTGACCCTGCACCTCTGACCATGATAGAAACCACCATTCAATTACGACCAAGGGACGAATGGCGTGAAGGTATGACGCTGACGAAACTCAAGCAAGAGTTGCAACGCACTGTTTCTATACCCGGTTTGACTAACGCGTGGGTGATGCCGATCAAGACCCGGATTGACATGATCTCAACCGGTGTAAAAACACCATTAGGCATTAAAATATCGGGCCCGGATTTATCTGTTATTCAGGAGATAGGTCAGGAGCTTGAGAGTGTTGTCAAGCAAGTGCCTGGCACCTCGTCTGTTTTTTCAGAACGTGTTGCGGGTGGTCGATATGTTGATGTAGATATTGATCGACGTGCAGCCGCACGTTATGGCTTAAATGTCGCTGATATTCAGGATGTAATAGGCAAGGCAGTAGGCGGTATGAATGTCACTCAAACGGTGGAAGGTCTGGAACGATACCCGGTGAATGTCCGCTATCCTCGTGATGTCAGGGATTCTGTTGAAAAGCTCAAGCAGCTGCCCATCGTCACGCCCACTAAAGCACAGATTCCATTGCATGAGGTTGCAAGTATCGAGATTGTTGATGGCCCGGGAATGATTAAAAGTGAAAATGCTCGTCGAATTGGCTGGGTATTTGTCGACATCGACAATGAGCGGGACCTGGGGTCTTATGTGCTGGATGCGCAAAAAATTGTAGCTGAAAACCTGGAATTGCCGGCCGGGTATTCGATCGGCTGGGCAGGCCAGTATGAATATATGGTAAGGGCAAAAGAAAAATTAACCTATGTCATTCCAATCACGTTGGCGATTATCCTGTTGCTGCTTTATTTGAACTTTCGTAATTTTACCGAGTCATTAATGGTCATGGGTGCAGTACCGCTTGCCATGGTGGGTGGCTTATGGCTTGTTTATATGCTGGGTTTTAACTTGTCCGTGGCTATCGGTGTCGGATTTATTGCGCTGGTGGGTGTGGCCGCAGAGTTTGGTGTGATCATGTTGGTGTACCTTGATCAGGCGATGAAAGAACGACAACCTACGACGATGGAAGAGCTGCGTGAGACGATCATTGAGGGTGCTGTTATGAGAGTCCGGCCGATGGCCATGACAGCGGCTGTCGTGATTGCCGGCTTATTGCCCATCATGCTGGGTTCAGGAACGGGCTCAGAAGTGATGCAACGTATTGCGGCGCCGATGTTAGGCGGCATGATTACCGCGCCTCTGGTTTCAATGGTGTTAATACCTGTTTTATATATGTTTTGGCGCGGTCGCCAGATTAAAGTTATGGCTCACAGAGCCGCCAGAGTTAGAAGACCCAGGCAGGCGGCCCCCGCGCCTGGCAGACGTCAACCTGGCAAGCCAGGTAAGCAGGAACAGGACAGGGGGTTTGGAAATGAGCCGGTTTCGGAGGCTGACAACCCATTTACTTAGGTTTGTGATTGGGGTTTATGATCGGGGTTTATGATTAGCGACCATGATGAGCAGAAATAAATTTCGGAATAAGGTGAGAAAAATAACCAGTCTGTTTCTGACTGTTATTTTTACCTTATCGTCCGCATCTCTTGCCTATGCTGGCGAGTGTCATAATGATATGAAATCGAATCATCAGGCATCCCATATTCACAAAATTTCCGATGGTAGTATTCTCGGTGACGGATCAGCTCATTCAGGGGTGACAGCCGGTGACGTATCAATATCCTTGTCAGGTGAGGTATCGATTGACGGGATGTCTGCGCATACCGGTCATTGTATTTCCTTTTGTACTCTGCCAGCCTTCATTAAACTTGTTAGTACAAATTTCAGTCATGAAATGTCACCTGCTTATCAATCCAGAGTTCTTCACAGTACATTTTCAGTAGAAATTCGCCCTCCCAAAGTACACTCTTAATTTTTTCTTCAGCATATTTAACCGCACTCAAAAAGCCTTAAGCTGGACTATACTGTAGTTATTTTACTGTAGTTATTTTCTGTATTTGCAGGGTATTTAGTGGCTGGTGTGCAGTATTTGTTTGCTGGAATCCCTTTATTTTATCTTGGTTGTTTGATTTATTCGGGAAAAAGATTATGAGCCATAATAGCAAAGACCATAAGCAGTCAGTTGAAACTGGCGGTCACTATAATAGTGAGAAAGAAGATAAATTTTTTCCAGTATCACGAAGAGAGTTTTTACGCACTGCTGCGGCCATGACCGGGGGTGCCGCTTTAGCAACAAGTAGCAATGTATCCGTGCAAGCGGCAGAAATGAATCATTCGGCAATGGACTCTTCGTCAATGGATCATGCTGTTATGCAGCACGGAAAAAATTATGAAAGCATGATGTTCATGGAAGGGCATGCCATGAAGCCGGGGCAGATTATCGAACCGCCCGGTTCACCCTCTCCTGATGAAGTGAATTATAAGGTGTTTGACATCGATGTGCGCATTGTTGAGCATGAAATTTTGCCTGGTGTCAAAATGCATGTGTTTGCTTTTAATGGTCAGGTTCCGGGCCCTGAATTTCATGTCAATGAGGGTGATTGGGTACAGGTAAACTTTACCAACCATACTGAAGAAATGCATACCATACACTGGCATGGCGTGATTTTGCCTTACACCATGGATGGCGTGCCCATGGTGACGCAGGACCCGGTGCATCCCGGTGATACGTTTGTTTATCGTTTTCAGGCAAAACCTTCGGGTACGCGTTGGTATCATTGCCACTGGAGTACACCTTTGCATGCGGCTTCAGCCATGCATGGTGCATTTATCATTCACCCGAAAGAAGACGCGATCAAGAAAAAATATCCCTATACGCGTGACTACGTCATGATGCTGGAGGCATGGGACCTTGATTTCATTCGAGAAGAAATGAATGGTCTGCTGGAAGGCATGAAAGAAGTCAATATGCTGATGGCGCAGGGGAAGCTGGATTACAATACACATGGGTTCTTCAAGGATTATGAGGAGTTCAAGCAGGCGGTTGAATCGGGTGAGTATGTTGCGCCTTATTTACAAAGCCGCTCTTCAGGTGTTGAAATCAAGCCTAATTTTTTTGCGATCAATGGTAAATCGTATCCGGCAACCAAACGACTGGGTATCAAACAGGGTGAATGGATACGTATTCGATTTATTAATGCCAGTGGTTTGTCACATCACATGCATTTACATGGCCATGATTTTTACTGGGTGGCACAGGATGGTAACGAGTTGCCAGAACACCGAAGGTTAAATACGATACACGTTGAGCCAGGCGGCACCTACGACGTACTGGTTTACGGAGACAATCCGGGCTTCTGGACCTTTCATGATCATAAGACGACACAGGTCAGAAATAACGGGATATACCCCGGGGGTATGTTAACTGTCCTTGCTTATGAGGATTTTGAGCCAAGTTATGTGCCCTCTGTTTCTGTTGATCAATAAGTTCAGGAGACCTCGAAGATGAAAAAAGTTGCTTTTATTTTAGTCGTCATGGGCTTTGGCTTGTTGGTTCAACCCGTCCTTGCGCTGGAAGTTGATCGTGAAGTCATGCCACGTATTACGATCGGTGGACGTATTATCAGTACCATTGATATTGTTGATTTTGACTCTGATCCGAATGCGGAAAATGAAATAAATATTGAGGACAGTGCATTACTGACGCGCTTCGATAAACGGTTATATGGAGGCGGTGTTGCAGGTGCTGTGCTCGGTTTGCGGGAAGAGGGTGATAAAGTACAGTTTCATGAGGCGAATGTTTTTTACTGGAACCAGAATATAGAATCAACTATCGGCAGAACCAGGTTACGAAATACCCTGATTGAATTTCCAACTTTGCGCGATGAAGATCTCCTGACCTATAGTCATGTCGGTAATGCCTCTTCTAATGAGGAATTACACCAGCTTTATGGAAAACAATTCTCAGTTGACTGGGTGTTGGATAAAAAGTACCAGAAAATCGGGGCATGGGCCGGTTCACGTGAAGACGAAACAGGTCTGGCTGTTGACGGGTTTGATAGTTACGGCATTGGATATGTATACGAGATATCAGAGGATCTTCGTTATGTTAAGCGTTTACGCCATGCCGGTATTTTATTTGACCAGCAAAAAGTGAATTTGCCAATAAAAGACGAATGGATGGATGCTCTTATAATGGGCGCAGAGTTTAATCTTAATATGAACCCGTTAAGGAACTGGTCAATGGGTTTGCAGGCAATAATCAATAATGGTGTCGAGGGTATAAGTGCTGCCGACCTGACGTCTGCAAATGCGGTAGCCAATCGGGCACGAGCAAAATCCCGGGCACTGATTGCCTCTATTAGGTTAATAAATAGACCAAATTTATTGACCCGATGGCAAGCCGCGATCAACCTTGCCTACAAGGATTATTCGGATATCAATAACGCCTCCCAATGGACGCTGGCGCCTGGTTTTGTCTATACCCTGGGGCAGGGTGTCGATTTACTTGGCCAGGTAAGCTACACCGATTATGACGCCAGTCTTGGAGGGGGGGCAGATACGTTGATTCAATTCGGTATTGCATTTAGTTTTGATGCACGCTTTAACGATTCGATCGGTGAACGCACCTCTATTCTCAATATGGAACATGGGTATATAGACTGATGTCAAACGATATGAGGATAATAAGCATGACTAAATATTTTATGGTTATAATTGCGTTGATAATGTTAGTAGGGCCCGCGATAAGCATGGCGCAGGTTGATGTTTCCACAGATGTTTCCAAAAGCGGCTCAATGCAGGACCATTCGCAAATGGGGCATGAGTCGATGGGGCATAGCTCAAAATCGACGCCGGATATGTCTATACTTAAGACTGTCCCTGCCAGTGGCAAGGCGCGGGAAGCCGGTTTTGACAATAGCTATATCATGAAGCAAATGACTAACGGGGCCAGTATAAAAACACAGTGTGCACTGGCAAGCCGCGGCATTATTATGCTGGACCGGGAAAGCTGGAAAAAATGTGGAAAACAGGCCCCCTGATCTGATAATTTTAATTAATAAGAAGAGGTTTAAATGTTTGAGATTATACCCAATTGGCATCCGATATTTGTTCATTTTACCGTGGCATTGTTTTCGATATCGACCTTGTTCTACCTGTTGTCTCACCTGACATCAAATACGGAATTGAAAGCACAGTGGTTGATGGTTGCGAGGTGGAATTTATGGATAGGTGCGATAATTACATTGCTGACCGTTGCAGCGGGGTGGCAGGCCTACAACACCGTTGATCATGATACAGCTTCCCATGCCGCGATGACGGACCATCGTAACTGGGCGATGGGCAGCTTTATTTTTTTCTCCTTGTTAGCGTTATGGTCAGTCACGCTTCATCGGGCTGGAAAGGCAGGGAGCTGGGTGTTTGTCGGTTTGTTGGTTCTCGCGACCGGGACATTGGCCTCTACTGCATGGAGAGGCGGGGAAGTGGTTTTTCGATACGGTCTGGGTGTGATGTCCTTGCCCAAAGTCGAGGGAGAGGGGCATGATCATGTGCATGCTGAAGGCAGTGCTCATGACAAGATGGACTCTATATCGGTCACTAACACAGATATGCAGGGTGATCATGCTGATGAGCATGAGCATGCAGACAGTCAT
>JAUWSG010000199.1 GCA_030610155.1 Gammaproteobacteria bacterium | reverse complement strand
TTCCCATCCGGCCAAAGCTCAATCCAGAAAAGCTGATTGAATATATTCATGACCTGGCTGATAAGATGTCGGATTCATTCCGCAAGGGCCCCGATATAATTCGCAATCACCAGTTCCGATCACAGGTGATTGCGCTGGCTGATGGTGCTGATTACGCTCAAGCGCCAGCACAACAACTCGAACACAAGTTACATTTGCCTGTTGCCTACCTGGTCATACCGGTTTTCGCTTTGGCAAATGCCGGTATACCTATTAATACAGAAGAGTTATCAGCGGCAGTGGCACATCCCGTTACGCTGGGAGTATTTTTCGGGCTATTTTTAGGCAAGCTTATTGGCATCGCCGGCTTTACCTGGGTTGCAGTGTTGTTGGGATTTTCTAAATTACCCGAAGGACTACGCATGACGCATATCGTCGGGGTCGCCTTGCTGGGCGGGATAGGCTTCACTATGTCGATCTTTATTGCTGACCTTGGTTTCGTCAATTATCCGCAGGAATTATTGATGGCAAAATCGGGCATTTTGATGGCATCGCTCGCTTCAGGTATTGCGGGTGCGATCTGGTTGCTGGTGTTTAGCAAGAAAAATGCTGAGAATTAAAATCGATGTTACAGAGTCGGTGACAGGTCTATAAATAGAAAACCCCTGCGTGATACGCAAGGGTTGATATGGTGGAGGCGGCGGGGATCGAACCCGCGTCCGCAAATCCTCCGCCTTCAGATCTACATGCTTAGTCTATCTATAAAGTTTAGCCGTTTACTACCCGGTAGACAGGGAACATAAACAGCGAGTCCGATTGGTTTTAACGAATCCACCCCGGACGAGGCTTCAGCGCGATCTTGTGTGAGTCGACCCCAGTGATCTGAGCGCACAAGCACGCGTCAGGCTGAGGACACTAAGACTGGTGTTTAAGCAGCTAGTGCGTAGTTGTCGTCGTTGGCAACTATAAAGTTTGCAGCTGTATTAACGAGGGAATCTGCTCCTCGGCATGCACCTCAGGTTTTGTGACCCACGTCGAAGCCAGGTCGCCCCCAAAAAGGTTTACTTTCAATATCTTAACTTATAAGACCACTTAATTGAACGATTAGTTCAAAATAGTGGATATATTGTTAAATTTAGACCATTATTTGCGATACAAATTTCATTTTAATGTTTAGGAGAGGGTGATTATGGGTGGTAGTAAACTGATTTTAAATTCATTTTTAGCGACTATTTTGGGTGTCTTATTATTAGGAATGGTGGGTAATGCCGCAGCCGGTGATGCCAAGCATAAACTGGTTATTCAGGTGAGCACCGATGATCCACGGACACAGAAAATTGCGTTGAACAATGCGGTAAATCTGCAAAAAATGTACGGCATGGATGATGTAGCCATAGAAATTGTCGCTTATGGACCAGGATTGGGTCTGTTGACGAAAAAAAGCAAACAGGCAGATCGTGTAAAAAGCCTGGCAATGCAAAACATCACATTCAGCGCTTGTGGCAACACCATGAAAAAGGTTGAAAAGAAAAAGGGCAAAAAACCTGCTTTAACTGAAGGTGTGCATGTTGTGGATGCTGGTGTAGCACGCATCATGGCATTACAGGAAGATGGTTACGCCTACATAAGACCGTAACCTGGAACCTCTTAACCACGGAGGTCACGGAGGGAAAGGTCTTAATAAGACCCTGATGTTATCAATTCTCGCGTCGCGAGAGTTGATAACAATAAAATCTTTTCTCCGTGACCTCCGTGGTTAAATTAATCTTTTTAGATCTGTTCCTCGTGTTCCCCGTAGTAAAAGCTCTTATTTTACCGGTTTCCTGATTTTAAGATCCGTTGCTTTTCTCTTTTCCAGTCTCTGTTACGTTCGTCTGCGCGTTTATCGTGCGTCTGTTTACCCTTGGCCAGGCCGATTTCCAGTTTTGCAAGACCGTGGCTCCAATACATTGCCAACGGTACAACGGTAAACCCCTTGCGATCTATTGCACCGATTAACTTATCTACTTCATTGCGATGTAGCAGCAACTTGCGTGTCCGGCTTGGGTCCGGGTGGATATGGGTAGACGCCGTTGACAGGGGAGTGATGTGCGCACCTAATAACCAGGCTTCGCCTTTTTTGATAATAACGTAACTTTCGGTTAGCTGAATTTTTCCGGCACGCAGGCTTTTGACTTCCCAGCCTTCCAGAACCATACCCGCCTCAAACTTGTCTTCGATCGTATATTCGTACCTGACCTTTTTGTTCAGGGCGATGGTGTTTGAATGACCTTTAGTTTTCTTTTTCGTTGCCATGCACGCATTATTACATAATAAAGGTCTTATGTTAGGGTAGTGTATCGCATAAAATATATTACACTGGTATTTGCGTGTAGAAATTAAATTCTGTCAAATTTTGACCGATTTAAAGAAAAATAGAGGACTATTGATTTTATGTCGTTACTTCGAGAATCAATTCACGGGCAGTGGTCCAGTCGATGGGCATTCATTCTGGCGGCCACAGGTTCTGCGGTCGGGTTGGGCAATATCTGGAAGTTCCCGTATATTGCCGGAGAGAACGGCGGTGGCGCATTTGTCATCGTTTATCTGCTGTGTATTGTGGCAATCGGTGTTCCTATCATGATTGCCGAAGTGATGATCGGGCGCCATGGCCGTCAAAGCCCAATCAATACGATGCGCAGTATCGCCATCGGCGAAGGAAAGTCATCATATTGGCAAATATTAGGCTGGAGCGGTGTGCTTGCCGGCTTCCTGATACTTTCTTATTACAGCGTGATTGCAGGCTGGGGACTGGCTTATATTTTCCGGTCGGGATCAGGGGTATTCGACGGCGTGACGTCCGATGGGGCCGCGAGTATTTTTAATGGGCTGGTGGGATCACCGGAAAGCCTGATCGCATGGCATAGTGTATTTATGTTGATGACCATGATGGTGGTTTCCCGTGGTGTCAGAGGCGGTCTGGAAAAAGCCGTACGTTATTTAATGCCGACTTTGTTTGTACTGCTAATTGTACTGGTGGGGTATGCAATGAACAGCGGTGCCTTTGACCAGGGTGTTAAATTTCTGTTTGCAGCCGATTTTTCCAAAATTTCAGCCAATAGTGTTTTAATCGCCATGGGGCATGCATTTTTTACCTTAAGTCTCGGGATGGGGGCGATTATGGTCTATGGCTCCTATTTACCGAAGGACACTTCGATAGCAAAAACCGCATTTATTGTGGCAGGTGCAGATACGGTGGTTGCCTTAATGGCAGGCCTGGCCATTTTCCCCATCGTATTTGCCAATCAACTTGAACCGGGTGCAGGTCCAGGCTTGATTTTTCAAACCTTACCGATCGCGTTTGGGCATATGCCCGGCGGGGCGTTCTTTGGCACCTTGTTTTTTATTCTGTTGGTGTTTGCGGCCTGGACATCATCAATTTCATTGATTGAACCTGCCGTTGCCTGGCTGGTGGAAAATAAAAACATGAGCAGACAGAGAGCCTGTTTCTGGACAGGACTGGCTACCTGGTTTATGGGGCTGGGAACGGTATTCTCATTTAATATCTGGTCGGATGTAAAGTTTTTTGATAAAACATTCTTCGACTTGTTAGATTATTTAACATCTAATATTATGTTGCCGTTGGGCGGGCTGGCGATTGCTGTTTTTGCCGCATGGACAATGAATACTGTCACAACCAGATCAGAACTGGCAATGGTCAATGAGCGAAGCTTCAAGCTATGGCGATTTTTAGTGCGCTATGTAACACCGGTTGCGGTTATTATCGTATTTCTGAATGTGGTTGGATTGCTTGATTTTACCTGATGGTTTATACAGTACCGACTGATTGGTGATGCAATGACAACGATAAATAAAAGTGCCCTGGTGCCCTATAAAGCGGATGTGATGTTTTCCCTTGTCGATGACATCGAAGCTTATCCCCAATTTCTGCCCTGGTGTGACGCCACAACGATTTTAGAGCGCACGGAAGATGAAGTACGTGCTTCGATTGGTATTTCACATTCAGGGTTTAAAAAATCTTTTACCACTTGTAATCGTAATCAGGCAGGTAAAATGATTGAGATGCGTTTGCTGGAGGGGCCGTTTCGTCGTTTGGAAGGGTTCTGGCGTTTCGAGGAGCTGGGTGACGCGGGTTGTAAAATTTCGCTGGATCTGGAATTTGAGTTTAGTAATAAATTAGTTGGTCTGGCGTTCGGTCCGGTTTTTTCCCAGATTGCAAATAGCATGTTAGATGCATTTTGTACGCGGGCAAAGGAATTATATGGATGACCATGATGACATCATGGTGGAAGTTGCCTATGCACGCGCTGATGATCAGGTGATATTACCAATAAAAGTAAAGCCCGGTGTGACACTCGAATTTGCAATAAAACAATCAGGTATTCTAGAGGCCTTTCCCGAGATTGATTTGTCGAAAAATAAAGTAGGTGTTTTTGGAAAATTAAAAAAGCTTGATATTGAACTGCGTGAGGGAGATCGGGTAGAAATTTACCGTGCGCTTATTGCGGACCCGAAAGAAATCAGGAAACAGCGGGCAGCAGAAGGTAAGAAAATGAAGAAAGGCGGGGGATGAAAAATTCAAATATTTCACCACAAAGGCGCATTTGAACAGGGAAGTTCTTATGTCGCGTGAGCACATGGATGTGCGGAGCGACAAGTACGCAAAGGGTTAATATTATGAAATATCTTTGCGCACTTTGCGCCTTTGCGGTGAATAATTGATCCTGATTCAGGCCCTGGCTTCTCCGTCATTCCGGCGTATGCCGGAATCCAGAGATGGTGATCAGGGCAATGTAGTACGATAAATGTTGAGTAAGTTTATGCGTAGTACAAGGAAAGTGGTTTATGAGAGTTTAGTGGTAGTCTGGATTCCGGCATGCGCCGGAATGACGGTAGAACGAGGAAATTATTTTGCCGGTGGAAGGTTCAGGCTGATATTACTCTGATGTTGTTTCAGACGTATTTTTTAAAGCCACTTTTTGTGCTTCTGATGGGATGCCAACATAACGTATGACTCTTTCATTTTCGAACAGTACCGTGATGTGTGATGTTTGTTTTTTGCCGTTGTGTGTGTCCAGGCTGTAGACATAGT
>JAUWSG010000061.1 GCA_030610155.1 Gammaproteobacteria bacterium | reverse complement strand
CAGGTATGAAAGAATGATTCTCCTTTTGGCACAAACACACCGAAAACGTGTTTCATTTGACTGGTCGCAATCAAAATGGCGGCGCCAGCCGTAAACCCTATAACGACAGTATGAGAAACAAAATTTACCAGTGAACCCAGGCGCGCCAGACCAAATGCCAGCTGATAAACGCCCGCGAGAAACGTGAGCGTTAGTACCAGAGAAACAAATTCCGGTGTGCCGGCTTCCGCATAGCGGCTAACCGAGGAGAATACAACAATCGAAATCGCTGTCGTTGGGCCGGATATCAGATGCAATGAAGAACCAAACAGAGCCGCGACAATAGGTGTCACCATCGCAGTATACAGACCATACTCCGGCGGCAAGCCCGCTATCGTTGCAAACGCGATGCCTTGTGGCAAGACAATGACTGCCCCGGTGATGCCCGCGATAAGGTCTGCTTTTAAAGTGGTCTTGTTTACCAGTTTAAACCAGGCAAGAAAAGGAAATAATGCGTTAACTTTCATTCATACCTTGCAACATTATTTAAAGTAATCCGGGCGGAACTCCAGATTACTTGCAGAGACCGACTCACCAGAAACACAAAAAATTACAGGGATATCACGCTGGTTTGCATTCAAACATGCGTTTACGCAGGGTGCGTATCACACCCTGCGGCACTGCTGATTATTTATGGTAGGCGGCACTTAATTCGTGTACTGCATCAACGAATACTTTTGCACGCTCCGGGTCGACATGCTGATGTATGCCATGACCGAGATTGAACACATGACCATTGCCGTTACCATAACTTTCCAGGATCGTTGCGACCTCTTTTCTGATACGTTCAGGCGACGAATACAGGATAGAAGGATCCATATTGCCCTGTAAAGCCACCTTATCACCCACCTGACTGCGCGCCGTACCCATATCCATCGTCCAGTCGATGCCTAATGCATCACAGCCGGTTGCGGCCATATCCTGAAGCCAGGTGCCACCACCTTTGGTAAACAGGACTACAGGCACTTTACGCCCATCATTTTCTCTTTTCAGTCCCTTAACGATCTTATCCATATAACTCAAAGAGAATTCCCGGTAATCGCGTGGTGTCAGCACACCTCCCCAGGTATCAAAAATCATCACCGCCTGCGCTCCCGCTTCAATTTGCGCATTTAGATAGCTGGTGACTGACCTGGCCGTTGTATCCAGTAGTTTGTGCATGATGTCCGGCTGATCAAACATCATCTTTTTAACATTCGCATATTCCTTGGTAGAGCTACCTTCCACCATATAGGTTGCCAGCGTCCACGGACTGCCTGAGAAACCAATTAACGGCACTCTGCCATTTAACTCCTTGCGAATAAGTCGCACTGCGTCCATCACATAGCGCAATTCGTCTTCAGGATCAGGCACAGGCAATGCCTCAACTTCTTTGGCAGTACGAACAGGATGTTTAAAACGCGGCCCTTCACCTTCTGCAAAATAAAGCCCAAGGCCCATAGCATCCGGTATGGTTAAAATATCCGAGAATAATATGGCCGCATCCAGATCAAAACGCTCCAGCGGCTGAAGGGTCACCTCGCACGCCATTTCCGGTGACGTACATAAATCCATGAAACTGCCTGCACGCGCTCGTGAGGCCTTGTATTCAGGCAAATATCGTCCCGCCTGGCGCATCATCCAGACCGGCGTCACATCAACCGGCTCACGCATCAATGCTTTTAAAAATCTATCATTCTTTAATTCAGTCATAATAAAAAACCTGCTTACTCACCGCAAAGGCGCAAAGGACGCAAAGAAATCAATTATTATAATTCTTTGCATATTATTGCGCTTAAGCGACAACTTGTTTAAGTTAAAATACAATCCATCCTGACAGACTGCAGTATTATATTACTGGTGAACCCGCTGATTTAAACCACAAAAAATCAACCGCACTTATTAAATATATTATTTTTTCTTTGCGACCTTTGCGCCTTTGCGGTGACTAAAATTCTTACTTAAACTTCCAGATAATCCAGAATACCTTCGGCTGCTTGTCGACCTTCGTAAACTGCGGTCACGACAAGATCGGAGCCACGCACCATGTCCCCGCCCGCAAATACCTTGTTATTAGCGGTCTGAAACTGAAAATCATTTTCATTAGCAAGTACACGTTGACGCTCATCCAGCTTGATATCATATTGTTCAAACCACGGTGCAGGGCTGGGTCGAAAACCAAATGCGATAATGACACGATCAGCATCGATAATTTCCTCAGACCCCTCGACAGGTTGTGGCCGACGACGTCCTCTTTCATCGGGCTCGCCTAATTCTGTCGTCACGACCTTGACGCCGACCACTTTTTTGTCTTTGCCAACAATTTCGACAGGCTGACGGTTCCATAAAAATCTTACGCCTTCTTCTTTAGCGTTATTCACTTCACGTGTCGAACCCGGCATATTTTTTTCGTCGCGTCGATAGGCACAGGTAACAGCACTCGCGCCCTGACGTATTGCAGTACGATTACAGTCCATTGCGGTATCACCACCACCAAGGACAACAATACGTTGGCCCGCCATATCGATAAAATCAGCTTCATTCTTCTCCAGGCCAAGACAGCGATTAACATTGGAGATCAAATAGGGCAATGCCTCATAGACACCCTCCAGATCCTCACCTGGAAACCCACCCTGCATAAATGAATATGTCCCCATACCAAGAAACACCGCATCATAGTCGGCCAGAATTTGTTTGAAAGTGATGTCCTTGCCGATCTCGGTATTTAATACAAACTCGACACCCATTTCTTCCATCACTGTGCGGCGATGTTTAACAATTTCTTTTTCCAGTTTAAATTCCGGAATACCGAATGTCAGCAAACCACCAATTTCGGCATATCGGTCATAAACAACCGGGGTCACGCCATTCCTGATAAGGATATCTGCACAACCCAGCCCGGCAGGACCAGCGCCTATAACCGCAACACGTTTGCCTGTTTGCTGCACCTTTTCCAGGTTCGGGCGCCAGCCCATGGAAAACGCAGTGTCGCTAATATATTTTTCAACCGCACCAATGGTAACCGCACCAAACCCGTCATTGAGCGTGCATGCGCCTTCACAAAGTCGGTCTTGCGGGCAAACTCGCCCACAGATTTCCGGTAATGAATTTGTCCTGTGCGACATCTCGGCGGCTTCAAAAATATTACCTTCCGCAATCAGCTTTAACCAGTTTGGAATATAATTATGTACCGGACATTTCCATTCACAATACGGGTTACCGCAGGCCAGACATCTTTCGGATTGCGCAACCGCAACTCGTTTGTCGAATTGATTATAAATTTCGCGATATTCCTTAACGCGAACATCGACCGATTTCTTTTTCGGATCAATTCGTGGAACTTGAATAAACTGAAAATTATTTGCCATGATTCTATTCTATCTTTTTAAACTTATGCAGCTGCCTGCTCAAGGTCATCCAACAATGATGCCAACTCGGTCGCTTTTGGCTTTATCAACCAAAATTTACCTACGACATCGACGAAATTATCGAGAATAAATTTACCGCGCTCACTACCGGTTTCCTTCACAAATTCCTGCACCAGGTCTTGTAAATATTTACGGTGACCTTCAGCGGTCTCTTTACCGATACGATGTATGTCTACCAACTCATGGTTATAACGATCAACAAAGGTATTATCTTCGTCATACACATATGCAAAACCACCAGTCATACCGGCACCAAAATTCATCCCGGTCTCACCAAGGACAGTAATCACACCGCCCGTCATATACTCACAACCGTGATCGCCTACGCCTTCGACGACCGCAGTCGCGCCTGAATTTCGCACACCAAAACGCTCACCAGCCAGTCCGGAAGCGAACAACTTGCCGCCTGTTGCACCATATAAACAGGTATTACCAATAATAGTTGTCTCGTGGCTCTTGAAGGAACTTACTGATGGCGGATAAACCACTAGCCGACCTCCCGCCATGCCCTTACCAACATAGTCATTAGCATCGCCTTCCAGATGCAGATGAAGACCACCGGCATTCCATACACCGAAGCTCTGTCCTGCTGAACCGTTCAACCTGAGCACAAGCGGTCTGTCTTCCATACCCGTATTACCATGACGTTTGGCTATCTCACCCGACAAACGGGCGCCAATCGAACGGTTGGTATTATTGACCTGGTAACTGAATTCACCACCGCATTTATCTTCAATAATCTGAAGGGCATCACTGACCATCGTTTCTGCCAATTCTGCCTTATCAAACGGCTCATTCTTTGGTTGAATACAGTATTGCGCTTTATCTGCAGGCACGCCGTGATCTGATAAAAGCGGCGACAAATCCAGGCCTCTCTGTTTATCAGTGTTACCTTGTGCCACTTCAAGTAAATCTGTACGACCAATAATATCTTCCAGATTACGCGCACCCAATTGCGCCAACAGCTCACGCACTTCCTGTGCGACGAATTTGAAATAATTCACTACCATATCCACTTTACCGACAAAATATTCCATGCGCAGTACATTATCCTGGGTTGCAATACCCGTCGCACAGTTGTTCAAATGGCAGATACGTAAATATTTACAGCCCATAGCAATCATCGGCGCGGTACCAAAACCAAAACTTTCAGCTCCCAGGATAGCCGCCTTGACAACATCCAGGCCTGTTTTTAAACCACCATCGGTTTGCAGCCTGACTTTGTCCCGCAGATCGTTGGCACGCAAAATCTGATGCGTTTCAGTCAAACCCAGTTCCCAGGGACTGCCTGCGTATTTCACCGACGTTAATGGCGATGCACCGGTCCCACCGTCATAACCTGATATGGTAATCAGATCTGCGTACGCCTTGGCAACACCGGCTGCTATCGTACCCACACCGGCTTCTGCGACCAGCTTGACAGACACCAGCGCATGAGGATTGACCTGTTTTAAATCAAAAATAAGTTGCGCCAGATCTTCAATAGAATAAATATCGTGGTGAGGCGGCGGCGAAATCAAAGCAACACCTGGCTTGCAATAACGCAAATCAGCAATAAAATCGTTTACTTTTGTTCCCGGTAATTGTCCGCCTTCTCCCGGTTTGGCGCCTTGCGCAACCTTGATTTGTAACACTTCTGCACTGACAAGATAGGCGGGAGTCACGCCAAAACGACCCGATGCAACCTGTTTAATCTTCGATCTTTTGTCCGTGCCATAACGTGCCGAGGCTTCGCCACCTTCACCTGAATTTGAGCGCCCGCCTAAACGGTTCATGGCTTGCGCCAGTGTTTCATGCGCTTCTGGCGACAAGGCACCCAGAGACATTGCCGCACTATCGAAGCGTTTAACAATGTTATCTATGGATTCCACCTCATCGATAGAAACGGGTTTGATTCCGTCCTTGAATTTAATCATGTCACGGAATGCCAGTGCCGGTCGCTCATTGATCAGGCGAGCAAATTTACCGTAATCCTCATACTCACCACTACGAACAGCTTGTTGCAAGGCGTGCACCACATCCGGGTTATACGCATGGTCTTCTTCACCATGAACGTACTTCAACAAGCCACCGTGCGATATTTTCTTTCTGTTGTTCCATGCGAGACGGGACAATTGCTTCTGGTCCTGTTCCATATCCGTAAACGAGGCGCCCTGCAAACGGTTTGTTGTCCCTACAAAACATAAACTCACAACATCATCATGCAGTCCGACAGATTCAAAAAGCTGGGCACCCCGATAACTGGCAATGGTTGAAATACCCATCTTGGAAATAATTTTGTACAACCCTTTATTGATGCCTTTACGGTAATTACGCATTAACGTAACACTGTCCTTGCTGGCAATCTCTTGCGTGAGCTGCATGTCACATAAGCATTCATATGCCAGATAAGGATATATAGCCGTTGCACCATAGCCTATAAGCACGGCAAAATGATGGGAGTCCCTGGCGGTACCTGTTTCGACGACAATATTTGTATCACAGCGCAGACCTGCACTTATCAAATGATGATGCACAGCACCGGTGGCCAACAAGGCATGCATAGTCAGTTTTTCTGTAGAAATATTTCGATCAGACAAAACCAGAATAACTTTACCTGCTTTAACCGCGGCAACGGCTGTCTCGCAAACCTTGTTTACTGCTGTTTTCAGACCGAGGTCCGGGTTGTAATTTAAATCTATATATTCGGATTGATAGCCGTCATCTTCCAATGCCATTAAACGTGAAAACTTATTAGCGGACAGCACAGGTGAATCGATGACCAGACGTTGCGCATGTTCAGGCGTCTCTTCGAACATATTTTTCTCACTGCCAAAACATGTCTCCAGTGACATGACAACTTGCTCACGTATTGGATCAATCGGCGGGTTAGTGACTTGCGCAAATTGTTGCCTGAAATAATCATAAAGCGACCGCACCTGCCGGGATAAAACCGGCATAGGCGTATCATCGCCCATTGACCCGACGGCTTCCTGACCCGCTTCCGCCAGGACACGTAATACCTGGTCACGTTCTTCGTAACTAATCTGAAATAACTTCTGGTATACGTTAAACAATTCGGGATCAAGCTTATCTCGCTCATTGCTACCATTATCCAGCTTTGGATCCAGCTTCTTGAGATGAGTTGCCAGCCACTCTTTATAAGGATGCCTCTTTGCCAGCATCATATCGATCTCGGCCGGTAAGATTAATTTACCTGTTTGTGTGTCAGCGGCAATCATTTGCCCCGGTTTCAACCGGCCTTTAGCCACCACTGTTTCAGGCTGGTAGTCATAGACACCGATCTCGGATGCAATTGTAATAACACAACCAGCATAACCTTCAGCGTCATCGGTTTGTTTATTCGTGTCCCGGGTAATAACCCAACGGGCAGGCCTTAATCCGTTACGGTCCATCGAGCAGGCAGCATAACGCCCATCAGTCAACACGATGCCTGCCGGACCATCCCAGGATTCCATGTGCATGGAATTAAATTCATAAAACGCCCGTAAATCGGCATCCATGGTGTCGACGTTCTGCCATGCGGGTGGTATTAGCAAACGCATCGCACGGAAAATACTCATGCCACCCGCTAACAATGTTTCCAGCATATTATCCAGACTGTTGGAGTCAGATCCGGTCATTGAAACCAGCGGCCTGACATCCTCCATAGGAATTAAAGGCGTTTCAAATTTATGACCCCGCGCAACCGACCAGTTACGATTACCCTGAACCGTGTTGATCTCCCCATTATGTGCCAGATAACGAAATGGCTGGGCCAGTCGCCACTGTGGCCAGGTATTTGTGGAAAACCGCTGATGGAAGACACAAATAGTCGACTCCATACGACTGTCATTCAGGTCTTTATAAAATACCGGTAAATTCTCCGGCATCATCAGACCTTTATAGGAGATAACCAACGAAGAGAGGCTTGGCACGTAAAAAACAGGATCATCCGGCGATATTACTTTCTCGGTTCGACGCCGAGCAATATACAAGTGCCGTTCAAATGCATCTACATCCATATCATCAGGTGCATTAACAAAAATTTGCTCTATCTGTGGCAAGGATTTAAGTGCCTCGGACCCACAGGCTTTTGTATCAGTCGGTACTTCACGCCAGCCGGATACCAGCAGGCCTTCGCGTTTTAATTCTGATTCAAGTTGTTTACGCGCCTTGTCTGCAGTTGCCGAATCAGGGCTTAAAAAAACCATGCCCACTGCGTATTGCGCTGCAAGTGTAAAATTCTTTTCTGCTGCAATTTCCTGCAGCAGCTTGTCAGGCCGTTTTAACAACAAACCGCAACCATCGCCGGTCTTGCCATCAGCCGCAACCGCACCCCGGTGTGTCAGCCTTGCAAGCGCGCTAATCGCCGTTTTAACCAGCCAATGGCTGGGTACGCCGTCCATATGGGCGATCAGGCCGAAGCCACAGCTGTCTTTTTCAAATTCGGGACGATAAAGCCCCTGGGTATTTATTTTTTCTCGCATTGCCTGTCTAACCGCTTCATTAACTGTTCAATTATAAATCATTGGGAGCATTATGATAATGCCTTGTTTTTGAACACAAAAATACGCCCCCAATCACCGATTCTTAAAATTCTTAAAAAGGCGGGAAAGTATACAGCCCAAGTCGGTGTGCTTGCAATCCGTGACGCAAAGATATCTGCCGGAGTTAAATAAAAGGTGTGGCTATAAGCTTATTTCAGATAATAATCAACAGCTTACATGACGCATATCGAGACAGGGGGATTGCTCGTTAGATGATCAATTCGCTGATTTTTGAATATCCGTATGAATACTCTTCAATTTTCGGATCCAGACCCCTTTTTGCAGCTTTCCCGGGAGACGGCTGACTGCCGCCCGGGCAGTTGATCGATCCGGGTAAATACCATAAGTCAGGCTAAACCACTGCCCACCTTTTTTATGGGTACGATAAAAAGCAATATCACCCACCAGCTGGTATTGCTTGATAAAACGTGCGATATCAGCCGCTTTATTTGTGCCTAACAATTGTAACGTGTACTGTCGGCCAGCCTGGCCAAGCAACCAATCTTCCCTCTTTATCTCATCCGATCGGGTAATATCTTGTTGCTGATGAGTAAGCTTGCTACCTGAAACTGGTGAACCTGCCAACTGCCTGCCTGGTAAAACCTTTTTAATATCGGCCTGTATACTTCGGTAAGATCGCACCCAGGCGCCTTTGACCATCGATTCGGGTAATTGCATCACCGCTTCGCGCGCACTGGCGCGGTCCGGATAATGTCCTACAACAAGACTAAACCAGGCTTTATTTTTCCGCACCGTCTGAAACCAGGCCACATTTTTATGCCGGGAACCTAATTGATACTTATCAAATTGTTTGCTGATGTCTTTGTTATCACCCGACCCATACACCTGTATCGTATAATTGTCCGGATCTTGTTCCTGCAGCCATTCCTGCTTTTTTATCTGACCTGAAGCCCTCTCTTGTTGCTTAACGGCCCTGTCTTGTTGCTTAACGGCATTGCTGACTTCCTTTTGAACAGCCGCGATTTCCGCCGACGTAATTTCTGTTGGCGGTTTGACGGGTTGGTCCTGCGCTACGACCCGGTTCCGCACTGATGTTGCCTGCTTTTCATCTTCAGAACCAGAATCGGCAATATTGACGGCCTGCTCACTCTCAGCCAATAACTCTTCAACAAAATCAGACCCGGTTAAAGTGCGATCTTCTGCACTCAAACCATCATCTTCTTTATTGATGTCTTGAGTGCTGCCTTGTGTTTTTTGTTCCGTTTGTTTTGAAGCATCCGATTTTAAAACATTGCCCGTTGCCGCAGGTATGGTCTCGCTTTTCGACCGGGTAACAATGGATGCAATTTCATTTTCTACATTTTTGAATACTTGACGTACATCATCCTGGTAAACCCAGATAGCGATAATAACAGCCGCAACAAAAACAGCAGTAATCCACTGCTTTGAGGACAAATATTTCATTTTTTCAAGTGGCTCGGTTGGCGCCATTTTTCCAGCGACATCAATCAACCTATTATAAGCAAGCTTGTTGATTCGTGCCGGCAACCCATTAGCAAGCTGATGAATGTTATGCATGCTGACCGAATTAAACATATCATCAAAATGCTCTTCAGAAATCCCGGCATGCACCAGCCTGAACTGTATATATTTTTTAGTATCTTCATATGAAAATTGAGACAAGCTCAAAATTTTTATTTCCGTTTTAAAGACACCACCTACCACCTCCTCTAATTGTGGCTCACCAAACATAATAATGTGCAGCAGCTTGTTCCCATCAGCATCTTCGATTCCTGCCAACGCACGTAAATACCTGTGAAGTTCTTTTGGCAGTTTTTGCATATTATCAACAAGCAAGACAACCATCTTGCCTTTTCCGCTCATCGACTCAATCCGGTCCTGCAATATACTTAATAACAGCACCTTGCTACTAAACTTGACAGAAATACCGAAACCATCTGTTAAACGTTTCTCTAGTTTACTCTCATCAAAAGATGTATCCGCATTAATCACACAGGTAAAAACTTGCTCGCCTGAACTCGTGATATATTGCTGCAACAAAGTTGATTTTCCACCGCCTAACACACCGCTCACAAACAGCAGGTGATCGCTATAGCGACCCAGATTCAGCAACTGATCCAGACAATGTTTACTACTGGATTCTTCGTAGTATGGATTTTCCCCGGGAATTGAAGAAAAGGGAGGGCACGATAGCCCGAGAATTTTTAAATAATCGATGTTATTCTGATTTTTTGTGTTTAACGATGACATAACGGTTGTTGTCGGTCACTCCGGGAACCTGTTGAGCTTCTAGTGATAAAACCCCTCCAGAAATACAACTTTGTATCCCCGGTCCAACTGATCATCACGTGATTCTAAAAGCGCATGCTCCGCTTCATCTCTATTAATAAAATGTTGCTTTTTAACACGCCCGGCTGACCCCTGATTCCCCCATTCCCTGACCAGGGTCCAGCCACCTAATAAATCCTGCTGTATCAAAACATGATAAAAACGTGGCGCAGCATTCTGTTCAGCCGATTTTTGCATATATATTCGCATATTATAGAACTGATCAGAGCTTCCCTAGGTTAACTGCATGGGATTAAATATTCTTTCGTATTCTTTAATCGCGTAACGGTCCGTCATACCTGCGATATAATCTGCCACAACACGAGCCTGATTCACCGGGTCATTTTCATCCTCAGCCGAGACAATTTTTTCGTGGGGTTCAGGCGGCAATAATCTTGTATCATCTATAAATGCATTAAACAATGAACGTATAACCTGTTCTGCCTTTACCGTCATGCGATGCACTCTGTAATGACGATACAGGCTACGTCGCAAAAACTGCTTCAACTCCAGATTTTGTTGTTTCATTGCATCACTGAACGCAACAAGCGATTCCGGGTGGCGCCTTACATCATCAATCGATTCAACACCACTTTTCTCCAGGCGGTCCTGACTATTTTCCAACAGATCTGTCACCTGCTTATTAATCATTCGCCGGATAACTTCATGTTTCACACGGCGCATAGCAAGACCGGAATATTGTTTTCTAACAAAATCATATTGCTCCTGAAACAGGGTCACATCACAAAGTTGTTCTATCGTAATTAACCCTGCACGCAAACCATCATCCACATCATGATTATTATAAGCAATTTCATCTGCAATATTTGCTACCTGTGCTTCCAGCGTAGCCTGCTGATTACGAAGAAAACGCTCCCCTACATCACCAAGTAATTCGGCATTTTTCATTGAGCAATGTTTCAAAATGCCTTCGCGAGTCTCAAAGGTCAAATTAAGTCCCGGGAATTCTGCATATTTTTCTTCCAGCGTGTCAATAATGCGCACGGATTGCATATTGTGTTCAAAACCACCGAAATCTTTCATGCAATTGTTAAGCACCTCCTGTCCGGCATGGCCAAACGGGGTATGACCCAGATCATGTGCAAGCGCGATTGCTTCCGTCAAATCCTCATTAAGATGCAGCATTCGGGCAATTGACCGTGCGATCTGTGCCACTTCAATAGAATGCGTTAGCCGGGTGCGAAACATATCACCCTCATGGTTCACAAAAACCTGTGTCTTATACTCAAGCCGCCTGAAAGCAGCACAGTGCACTATCCGATCACGGTCGCGCTGATACTGCGTACGGTTATTCGGCGGTGGCTCTTCGAACCGCCTCCCACGAGAATTATTTTCACAGGCCGCGTAGGAAGCCAAGTGTTGCTGCCCTGTAGTTTGCAACCCTGTAGTTTGTGACAATGTAAAAGCCTCTGAAGTTAAAGTCGATAATCTTCAATCGTTTCAATCAGCAAATTCTGATCAAAATCATCTGTAATTATTGCGTCACCAATAGCTTTTAATAACACCAATCTGATTTTATTATTCTGAACTTTCTTGTCCACAGCCATCGCCTCAATCATTTGCTGTGATGATATTTCCTTTGGTATGCTCGTCGGTAAATTTGCCTTCTTCAACAAGCCCGAAACACGACTAACATCTTCAGATGATAACCACCCCAGCTTTTTTGACATCTCCGCCGCCATTAGCATACCCACGCCCACACCTTCGCCATGCAACCATTTTGTATAGCCGGTAATCGTCTCTATAGCATGACCAAATGTATGGCCCAGATTCAGAATCGCCCGAATGCTTGTTTCCTTTTCATCACGCTCTACTACTCGCGCCTTGTTTAAACAGGATTGCTCTATCACATAAGCCAAAGCTTCTTTATCGCGACTCATTAACTTATCAATCGTGTTTTCAAGCCATGAATAAAAATCACTGTCGTTTATCAAGCCATACTTTATAACTTCCGCCATGCCGGCCACGAATTGACGGTCCTCCAGCGTATCCAGTGTGTCCGTGTCGGTAATAACCGCGACAGGCTGATGAAATGCGCCAATCATATTTTTACCCAGGGCATGATTAACACCGGTTTTCCCGCCAACAGATGAATCCACCTGCGCCAACAAAGTTGTTGGCACCTGAATAAAATCGACACCACGTTGATAACATGCGGCTGCAAAACCGGTCATATCACCTACCACCCCGCCACCCAGCGCAAGCAGGACAGACTGCCGACTATAGCGAGATTTTAACAGCCCATCAAAAACCGTATTCAGTGTCTCAAGGTTTTTGTATTGCTCGCCATCGGGCAGGATGACGGATTTAATCTCTGCGCTCTGGATACTGCCCAGAATTTTTTCCAGATATAACGGTGCCACAGTTTCATTACTCACCACCATGACCTGCCTGCCATTGACATAAGGATGAAACAACTCAGGCTTTGATATTAAACCACTGCCTATATATATCGGATAACTGTGGTCCTTCAGTTTAACTTCTACGGTTTTCATACATACGCCAGGTGTAAAGAGTTACTCATGCTCGGGAGAATTATTCATTTCTGAAATTCTGTCCTGAATATCCTTAATTATCTTTTTTATTGTATTTTCATCTGTCTGTACAGTCATATTAGCGATTTCCAGATACAAGGGCTCACGCAGGCTTAATAATGCCTCCAGTTTTGCCTTCGGATCTTCAGTTTGCAGCAGGGGACGTTTCTGGTCTTTACTGGTTCTTTTAAAAAGCTGGTCAACACTTGCCTGTAAATATATAACAATACCGCGCTCTGACAGCATCTTGCGATTATCGCAGTCTAAAATAGCGCCACCGCCTGTGGCAAGGACAATATCATCCAGAGAGGTCAATTCATCAATCATGCTCTTCTCTCTTTTTCTGAATCCCTCTTCGCCCTCTATGTCAAAGATCAGGGGAATATCCACCCCGGTTCGGCGTTCTATTTCGCGATCACTGTCATAAAATTGCAGACCCAAAGCCCTGGCAAGCTGACGCCCAACCGTGGTTTTACCGGCGCCCATGAGTCCCACCAAAAATATTCTGCTCGACATCCCGCTAAAATAAGCTGAAAAAGCCACAAAAACAACGATTTCCTTACAAATATTCAATATCAACTGCTCATTTCACCGCAAAGGCGCAAAGTACGCGAAGAAAACCATGCTGATTTTGAAAACCTCAAGTACAACTTGCTTAAAAACCTGTACTCGCCTGCATGAAAATACGCGTGAGGTTTGAGCAGCGGTAAAAACTTCACCTGCAGTGAGTCCTTCATTTTTTTATTATTAACTTTTTGAATTTTTACCAATCTTTGCGTACTTTGCGCCTTTGCGGTGAAATAAGCTTTTCAGGCTTATCGCCCATGTATAAACATGAGCCAGAAACGCAAAAAGGGCACAGCATTTCAGCTGTGCCCTTTTATCTGTTTACTTTTATCTGTTATCTGTAACCTGATTTCCTTAATTCAAACTAATATTATCCTTGAGTACTTTAGGTGTCACAAAAATAAGTAATTCTGTGTTCTGGTCGGTCACTGACCTATTGCGGAAAAGTGCACCAATAAACGGGATATCACCAAAAAAGGGCACCTTGGT
>JAUWSG010000176.1 GCA_030610155.1 Gammaproteobacteria bacterium | reverse complement strand
TATAATAATCAACAGCCGCTTTTAGCCTTTGATGGTTATTTTGTTTAAGGTGATGAAAAATGTGTGCCGGGCGGAAAAGATTTCTGGATACACGGATGTTTATCGATGTGTTGTCATTAAACGCTATTATCCCCAGAGTTCTTTCGGTTATAACATTATTTCTATGAAATATATCACTCATTACTGCGCCACAAACACCATCTAGCAAATCACAGCGGCCACCTCCATAAGAAACATTCTTGTCTCCTGTTTTAAAAAACCGCTTTTCTATTGCCGTTGCAGGGCTCAGGCATGTTGCGCCAGTACCGCAGCTTGATATATCCCATATCACATGTTGTGCATTATTATTTTTTGCTTTTTTATTTACAAAAGTACCGTTCCATATTGAACGACCATCACCTGAACTATTTCCATTTTTATTCGGATGCTGCCCTTGTAAATAACGCGTCGCCATGTATTTATTGGGATGAATATCTTTTTTGGGCGTTTTTATGTTATGCATGACGTCATATTCATTTATGACTTCCAGGCTAAACGTCTGCAGTATTGTATTGCATAAATTTTTATTTAATTTCTGTGGGTGATTATCCGGAATCAACCCCATTTCCTTTGCCAAATCGAAATTAAAATAAAAGACCTCGCCACCCTGGCGGGTGCGTACCGGATAATCGACAAAACCACCTGGCACTGCTTCCCGAAGTGGATGCTTGCCATTGATTTGCCCAAACCCTGGATATGTGCGCGCAGCGGTATCAGGACGGTTTTTGCACCTTTTTTTCGCAATTGACATGATCATATTATCGGCACTTAATTAATAATCTTTATAGATTTCACTCCTAAGCATTTGATTAAATAGAGCATGCCACCGGCCCACTTACCGGATAACATTCATGACTATTCACCGCTTTTTCAATTTGTATTGTCATCTGTATAAGGCTAGTGTTTACGAATGGCACTTGCAAACAAACGACTATTATTCACTATTGCGATCATCGTGATTGGCAGCGCTTTTGCGATTACACATCTATCACGATACGCATTGGATGTCTCACTCCACGACTGGTATGACGGCGCAGCGGGCTACCAGCGTGCACGTGCAGAACAGGCCCGCTCAGGGCAGCCTATTGCGTTGTTTTTTCATGCTGACTGGTGCAAATCATGTCAAAAACTCAGGGAAAGCGTGTTATCGACAACAGAAGTGAAGCAATTCATGTCCGGATATATACGCGTCAAGATAGAGCCGGAGAAGGAAAAGGCGGCGAAAATGCTAGCTAATGAATATGGCGTAATCGGGTTCCCAACATTATTTATTGTTCCAAAATCCGGAAATACAGTTCGACTAAGAGGTCTGGGCAATATCACATCGGAGCAATTCATGATGCAAACCCGGCAAGTACTGTGACTACTCCCTTTGATTTCCGCAAGACCAACATTGCGTAAACTGAGGTCCCAGGGTCTCACCACAATGCTTGCATGACCATTTTTCTCCTTCGCCTTTCGCTAAACCTTCAGCCTCGTATTGCTTAACCAGCTTTCTTGCCAGATCATAATCCCTGTCGTCGTCTACCCAGACTGTTGGATATGTATTTGTCGGGATCTCACCAATAATCCCCGTCAGCATTGCACCTTTTACAATTGCCGGTAATCTACGCGCTAACAGATAGTCTTTAAAAAGCTCCGCATCCATCATATCAGCCGCTATATATACCTGTTTCATTATTTCTCCCGCTTTTCTCGAACGACTGGCAATCAACAAGCTCACAGTTTATTATTGCCGACATGTCAAAATCCAATCAAATTATCATCGCTGGTCGAACGGCCTGTTTATTCCTGTCTATACTATTATTCTCAATTATTATCTTGAGCAGCGGATGCAGTAAACAAGGTGAAGGGCAATCCAATGGAGGACAGGTTGCACCATTAGGCAAACAAGAGGTCCTTGAAAGCCTGGCAGATGCCTATAGAAATGTTTCAGCCAAGCTTCCCGCTTCGCCTGCCGGGCTTACGCATAAAGGAAAACGTGCATTTATAGAGACAGTATTTAAAAATGCCGGCTACGATTACCAAACAACATTACTGTATATTGCTGGCGAAGACTTCAACCCGGAAATTCAATACCACAAAGATCTGGCCGAGCTTATATTATTGCCTCAAGCAGGTTTAGACGAAAACGACCTGAACTCCATCTATTCCGCGACGGAAATAAAAGCAGTGAAAATACTGCGTGTGAAAATGCATTAGTCTGTCTTTTTATATTCCTGAATGACACCCTTTAAAATATTCAGCAATCTTGCCTTCTCGTCTTGATCAAAACCTTCAGACCTTGAAACAGTAACGCCGGATTCTATCGCCATTACTGTCAGTTCCAACGTTTCTTTACCGCTTATACATATATCTTCAGCAGCCTTTAATATTTTATTTGCTTCCACTAACTTCATCCTTGTTGTAATTATAATTTATTATTATTTTACTGTACCTTTAAAAACGGCTTAGTCTATCTCCAACCTGTTAACATTGCAATTAACGATGTTATTGCGCAGTGCTTTTGCCTACTTCTTCACCCCGATCAGCTCTATCTGGTAACCATCAGGGTCTTCAACAAAGGAGATAATCGTCGACCCGGCATTCATTGGCCCTGCGTCCCGGATAATTTTTCCATCCTGACTGCGAATTTTATCTGTCGCAGCATAGACATCATCAACTTCTATCGCAATGTGACCAAAACCCGATCCCATTTCATATTTTTCTGTCCCCCAATTGTAGGTTAACTCGATAACCGTATTTTCTGACTCGTCACCATACCCCAGGAATGCCAGAGTAAATTCACCATCAGGATACTCTTTCTGTCTCAATAAGCTCATTCCAAATATTTCAGTATAAAATTTTATCGAACGATCCAGGTCGCCGACACGTAACATTGTATGTAGAATTCGCATATAACCTCCCCTTGTAAGATATCCAATTTAACCAGATTGTTACTTACAAATACAAGCCAACTTTGTTAAGTTTAACGCATGAATAAACCCCGCACAGATCTGGACCACATCATAAGTATATTCAAATCAGTTGTACCTGCAGTCGATTACTGGTCAATCAGACTGGTCGAAACTGAACAGGAAGGATTATCAGTACGCCAGGATATCCTGCAACCAACATCAACATCCTTTTCCAAAGGTGCGTTCATTACCATTATAAAAAACAATGGTGCGGGTTATGCTGCCACCAGTAATTTAACGAAACAGGGGCTCAAACTGGCTGCCATGCAGGCTTTGAACTGGGCAAAATTGACAGCGCCTTATTCATTGTTCAACCCCGACAATTTACCCGCTGTTGACTACAAAGGGCATTACCACACTCCGGTCTCAAGACCATGGGACAGCATCAACCTTTCTGACAAGATTCAATTTCTGCAAGATGCATGTCGCGCGCTCAAAATTAGTGACAAAATTGTTGATTGGCACTCTTCTCTAAGCTCAAAGCAAAGTAACACGCTTTTAGTAACCAGTAGTCATGGCCACATCGAGCAGTCATTTCAGTATATTTACCCCGCTCTTTCGGCTGTCGCAAATGATGGTTCAACGACCCAGATACGTAGTGGTGGTGGCGCTGACAGTGCTGCTCAGGGAGGACTGGAACAGCTAGAGCGTATGGGGTTTCCAGATAATGCCCATCAAATTGCAGAAGAAGCACTTTTATTATTGGATGCGCCATATTGTCCAGATGACACTATGGATTTGCTGTTATTGCCAAACCAGATGGTCCTGCAAATACATGAGAGTATTGGCCACCCGCTGGAACTCGATCGTATTCTCGGTGACGAACGCAATTATGCAGGCACAAGTTTTGTCACTCAGGAGATGTTTGGCCATTATCAATATGGGTCTGACTTACTCAATATAAGCTTTGATCCTACTCATTCGGAACAACTGGCCAGCTATGGCTTCGATGATGATGGAACAAAAGCCGAACACACCTATATTATTCGAAATGGACGACTGGAACGCCCTCTGGGAGGGGCCTGCTCACAGGCAAGAACCGGTCAGAACGGTGTTGCGAACTCTCGCGCCTGTGACTGGAACCGTCCCCCGATCGATCGTATGGCAAACCTGAATCTGGAACCAGGTGATAGTAGTATGAAAGAGTTAATCGCAAGCATTGATCACGGTATTTTAATGGACACCAATCAATCCTGGTCGATTGATGATAGTCGTAACAAATTTCAATTTGGCTGCGAACTTGGAAGAATAATTAAACAGGGTGAAATAAAAGGCATTGTAAAAAACCCAAACTACCGCGGTATTTCAGCCAACTTCTGGCAGAACCTGGCGATGGTCGGTGACAAATCGACATTTGAAATTGGCGGTACGCCAAATTGTGGCAAAGGTGAACCAAACCAGGTCATCAATGTTGGCCATGCTTCTCCTGCCTGTGTTTTTAAAAATATTGAAGTTTTTGGCGGTGCATCCTGATGCAGGATCATTTTTATCTTCTTTCTGAACAGTTGTTTGGAAAATTACAGCACGATGAAATTCTTCTATGTCATTTTGAAGGCGAGGCATCCGATTTTGTTCGCTTTAACCATAACAAGGTCCGACAGGCCGGCAATGTCACTCAACAAACCCTGTCCATCAACCTCATAAAGGGCAATAAACAAACTTCCGGCCATTGTGAACTGTCCGGTCTGATTGAAAATGATTTTAGTCTAAGCACCCGAATACTTGTTTCACTGCGCAAACAACTGGATCTATTACCAGAAGATCCTTACCTGAATTACTCACAGGAAATTAATAACTCGGAGAACAAGCATCTCAATGACCTGCCTGAAACCGGTGAGATGCTGGAACAAATACAGTCATCTGCTCATAATCTGGATCTGGTAGGCATACTCGCCAACGGTACCTTGTATACAGGATTTTCCAGCTCCACCGGACAACGAAACTGGCACAGTAGTAAAACATTTAACTTCGACTGGAGTTGTTATCATCAAACAGACAAGGCGGTAAAAAATAATTACTCGGGATTTGACTGGAAAAACACCCGCCTATCCACAATTATGGATGAGACAAAAGAACAACTTGGCATCCTTAAAACAACACCCCGAATCATTCAACCAGGAAAATACAGGGTGTACCTTGCACCCGCAGCCTTGAATGAGATACTGAGTATGATGTCATGGGGCGGGTTCGGTTTAAAAAGTCATCGCACTTTGCAAACCCCATTAATAAAAATGGTCACTGAAAATCAGCTATTAAACCCTGCTATTACACTTATGGAAGAAAATAATCGGGGATTGGCACCCGGGTTTACTGAAGCCGGGTTTATGTTAGCAGAAAATGTTGATTTAATTTCAAATGGACATTATAAAAATACATTAGCCAACGCCAGAAGTGCTAAAGAATATGATCAAACCGTCAATTGTGACCACGAAACACCACGATCACTTAACATGTCAGCCGGTAATATTAAAAATTCTGAATTGTTAAGCAAGCTTGGCACGGGGATTTATATCAATAACCTGTGGTATTGCAACTACTCTGATCATAATAATTGTAAAATTACCGGTATGACCCGGTTTGCCTGCTATTGGGTAGACAAAGGTGAATTACAGGCCCCTGTAAATGTCATGCGTTTTGACGATACAATATACAATATTCTTGGCAGCAACCTCGTTGGCCTTAGTACGGAAAAAGAACTTTTATTTGATCCCGATACTTATCACAAACGCTCAACATCGAGCACATCCCTACCCGGCGCAATTGTAGAAAACTTCAAGTTAACACTCTAATCCGTATTTCTCACAGGGATGACAACCATAAACGCAACCGTAAGCCCCATTCACTGGTATAACCCACCTCAATATTGCTGATACTGCCGTCCGGATTTAATACAAACGTGGTCGGAAACGCCTTAATTCCATAAATTTTTGACAAGCTTCCATGTGCATCAACCATAACGGGCGCGGTAATTTTATGTTCGATGACATAGTCACTGACATTTTTCCTCGAGCCTGACTGTGTCGCGACCGTCAGCACAGAATAATCTTCCGCAATAGCATCAATGGTACTGTGTTCAAATTGACAAATCCTGCACCAAGTCGCCCAGAAATGAACAAGGACGGGCTGGCCTGCTAATTCAGACAGGCTGAAGCGATCTCCATCCAGCATCAAGCCACTTATTTCAGGTGCCGTGCCTGATGGCATATCGCGTTTGAAATACATTTGAATTCCAGCGTATATCAAAATCAGCACAACAAACTGTGCTA
>JAUWSG010000180.1 GCA_030610155.1 Gammaproteobacteria bacterium | reverse complement strand
CCCTTAAAGTTTTTAATATTTTCCCGAATTGTCTTTTCCGGATAAGTAAATTCCCAATGACCGGTCATGCAGTCCACACCCAGTAGATTTGTTGCACCCACCATATCTGCACCCTTGGTCCAATATGCCGTGCCCGAACCTTGCCAGGTATCACCCCCATCAAGCAAAATAGAATTACCCTCTCCCTGTTCACTACGAAGTTGTTTCACCAGCGTAGCTAAATGTGCAAAACCACCTACCTTGCCATATTTCCGGGCAGCATCAGCAAACTCGAGATAGGTGAATCCGTGCGCCTTAAGTGTTGAGGCTGTAATATTGAAATATTCCAGCATTTTTTTACCCACCAGGTGAGGAGGCTTTCCATACGAGCCTTTAAGACCAATATTGACATTTGGCTCACGAAAATAGACAGGTAATAACTGAGCATGGCAGTCCGTAAAATGCAAAACACGGGCATTGCCAAACCTGGGGACATCATAAACATCCCGGGGCGATTTGGTCGCTGCAAATACTGAATTGGGAATCATATTGGCTGCAGTAGCCAATCCTAAAAGCCGTATAAACTGTCTTCGAGAGATCGTCATTTTGTTGTCCCCGGATGGTCCAATAAAATATTGTATGTGATTGCTTGTGCGCCACTATTATATGGATAACGTATAATATACGCTAAAAAGGTGCAGAAAATAAATCAAAATTCGATTATAAAAACAGAAAGGGGGGGGAACTAATAAAAGAAAATTGTGTTGCCATTAAATAGCCCACAATATGTCATCGAGAGTTGTTCATGCACAAAGAGGCATCATTTACTCCATGCTGAAAATGAACATAATTCATGATCTGGCACCGTATTACTAAAAGGTAAACATAAACGGGCAGCCAGAAATGTTTTATCCGCGCTCATATAAGAAACCATGCTGCCTGACGGCGGGGTATCAATAATAAGTGGATTCAGATTCCTCCAGTTCCCGACATAGCGGCCTTTCATCGCATTGTTGAGAGACAGATTGCCTGAGAAATCTCCGCCAGTCACAGATTGTACGGTATCAACACCCTCAAACACCAGAGTATCCATTTCAACCTGGACACTGGAACTAAAATTATCTATTGCAAGCATTGAACCATTTTGCACATTTACACTAAAACCATTCCAGTTGGCGGCTGAATCATTATCGACATATACCCTGTCCATATTGATATTGTCACATTCGTTGGTAATGACCGTATTATTGGCAGCCTTTTCCATTACCCCGAATCTGAACTTATCATCCAGGAATGCAAGGTGCGAAACTGAAGTATCAACGTAAAAACCACCTAGCGTGTCTGTGGCATCACTCAAACTATACGACCAGGTAGTGGCCGTTTTGGCTGTCACTGTGCCTATAATACCTTGATCAACCATCTTCATGGTGCCCTGGTCTTCTCTTTTAACCAGAGTGATCCTGCCATCAAGAATGGTAAAACATACATTGTTCAGGTCACCCGTATTCACATCTTCTTCGATGCCAAACCATGTCCCGTTAATAATGGATACATCAACGCTTTTATCTTCTTCGTCGTGAAAGCATCCAAAAGCAGTCATTGCGAAAAAAATAACGATAAAAATATTCAACAACTTATTTGTATTCATGTTGGTATCCATCAGAAATTATGAGTCACAGACATGTCAGAATCTCGAAATTCACGACTATTTTGTGTATTTTCAATCATTTTTATTAACTAATCTGTTAAGTCGTTAACAAATCAACGCTTTTAATACTGTACTGCAATATCTTGCCTACTGGAAAACAACGTTCCGTATTACATAAATTACGGCATAAACACCCTGAAACTTGAATAGTTCCGCATTTGGAATGCCAGCCGATTTCCTTGACTAATCATGTGCTTGTCTGCCAGATAGGCGGCTTTTTTGCCCTTCATTGTGTGCATTGGTACCCGAAATGCAAACAAATATCCCGTATAATCAATATTGCACTAAAAATATGATGATTTGCTTAATATGAATAACCCAGTGAACACCTGAGTTTGGCGTGAATGGAACATAAAGCAGACACAGCCCCCACGAGAAATAATTATTCTAGTATGTACAAAGCGCTCTGCTACGATTGAACCAGAGGTTATAAATGAAAAACTTACTGCTCATTATTTTACCCGCTATTTTACTGTCTGGATGTTCGTCGACGGCAACCAAACCACCTGTCGACTTCCTTGTGGGCTCACCTCAGGAACATGGTTTTGTTGTATTCGAAGGCGAAACATCATTGCGCGGCATTGAAATACAGGCAGTCGCACTGGAAAATACACAACATCCCGAAACCATTCTTTATGGTAAAGCCAGAATGAATACAGCCTGGTTCTCAAATCTTGAACCCGGGAGATACCGCATAAAACAAATAAGACTGGTAGGTGAAAAAGGCGAATTTACCAAAGAAATATCAGACAATGAAATTGCCGATGATCCAAGGCTCACTTTTTCCATCAAGGCCGGCGAATTATTTTATTTAGGCCTGATAGAAATTCAAATGTCTGAGCTTGTTGCAATACTGGACAAGTTCGGGAACATCATTGGCTTCACCTCTCATTATGAAAGGTCTAATATTATTGATAATCACGATGAGTTTCGGGTATGGGAATTACTTTATGATGAATATTCCACAACAGCCTGGGAACCACTACTCCTGAAAAAACTGGATGAACAAAAAATAAAACATCCTGACATCAATTAAATCGCATAATGCCCGACTTAATCAAAGCGTCCCTGAAAAATATTATGGTTATTAAATACGGAGGACTAAAATGACCCGTTCATATCGCGCGGTAAGTTTACAAATTCTGTCCTTCTGTGTATTTCTCACCGGGAACCTGTTGTTTGACAGTGCAGGGAACAGCCGCGCAGAAACACTCTCGATACCTAATCCACCCAACACAGAACAAGGCGTACTACGACCCACACGAGGCATGACTATGGATGCAGTATTAACCGGGTTCGGCGAGCCTGTTGCAAGAAAAAAACCGGTAGGCAACCCACCCATTACAAGATGGGAATATGCAGAATTTGTTGTCAATTTTGAACGACGCTGGGTTATTCACTCTGCTATAAAGAAAAAGCGATAAGTTTTATGCTAAATAAATGCCTGTTAACACGTTGCGCTAAAATGCCTTTTTCACACATTTATCGCGTGTTTTATGGGTGTTATCGATTAATGCTTTATCATCCCCACTCAACTCAGCATAATTCAATTCATCCTTGTCAGTCGTGATTATAAAAAAATAACTGTCGATGGATTGATAAACCGGCAGCTCATCCCTGATGCATCCACAAAATATTGTGTGGCCAAAAGACTTTAAACACTTGATAAACCGATCATCCGACTGATCTCTGGACTTAACCATTACGTCTTCTGCAAAATCAATCACCTCATTCAGGTTTTCCTGTTCTTCAACTTCCCTGGGTGTCATATTTTGCTTGCTGGCAAAAGCATTGTTAATTAACACATTGCTTATTAACAACAAGGCAACCAGGCTAATTATGATGGGCATGAATCGCATAACACCACTACTCCTGATAATAAATTTCGAGGTACATTGATATACAGGCAAAAACCTTACCGTAAATATGATTATAGACTGTTAATTAGTCATCACACATTAAAAAATGTCATGAAGGGAGCTCGGGGTGAGTCATATAAATATCAAATCGCTGTTTACCCGACTTCATTTCCATTGTAGGTTTCATGTCATTCAACCAGCCTGCATAAAGTGGACGTTTCACCACAACCCGTTTGACGGCTTTTTCGAGTGCAATCGGTAATAACTTATCGGCATCAATATCTTTGCCTGCAATATCCCGAAATACACGCATCTCTTTTTTGACCAGCGCCGACTTCATCTTTTCAGGAAACATGGGATCCAGAAAAATCACATCCGGCTGGTCATCCCCGTCCAGGTGACGCATCACATCCAGCGCATCCCCATATATAAGACTCAATCTTTCACGCACCAGCTCACCAAGCTCAATATGCTTTTGAGCCCGCTGCAAACCATTTTCCAATAACGCAGCAATCACAGGCGATCGTTCTATTAATGTCACTTCACTACCCAGGCAGGCCAACACAAAGGCATCCCGGGCCATGCCTGCAGTTGCATCCAGTATGCGCGGCGACTCCCCTTTTTTCATCCCCACCGCCCTGGCGATCAACTGTTTTCTCCCGCCTCCAAATCGCTGCCGATGCGCCACAGTGCCCGCGGTAAAGTCGACATAGACCGGGCCCTGCCGGGTTAAATTACTCCGCAACTCCAGGCGTTCGGAAGTCAACACCAACTGATAAGCTAAACCACTGGCACCGGCTTCATCAAACGTCAAACCAAACCGACTCGCCAACCGCCTAGCCGCATCATTTAATGACGGCTCCTGAGCAATCACCCTCACCTCATTGACCGCATCATGCGTCATAGAAGCCAAACCTGTCTCGTCACGATCACCACTCATCAAACACCCAGAATCCACACACCCTTATTCCTAAAATTCATATGTATATGTATATATATTCTTTTACAATCTAAGCAGCCGCACTATATTTACCTTGTCACACCCATTCCACCCCTCGTGACAACTCCAAGGCTACTGCCCCCACAGGCAATGGCCTTTTTTTTGCACAGGGACGTGCTTATGTCTCGGGAGCACATGGACGTGCGGAGAGACGCTGACCTCCCATTGCCTCAAGCTTTTTAACAAAACCCTTTAACCTTAAAACTGGCACTACTTATGTCTCGTGAACACTGCCCCATATAGTTACGAGGAAATCAGAAAACAATTGAACCGTCAGGGCGCCAAGAAGATCTTTTTAAAAAAATCTTGGCGTCCTGGCGGCTAAATACAAATCCTAACCCTGATAATCCGAAATACCCGGATTACCTTTGACATTTTTTAATTTGGGTGTATTGATTTTCTTGATTGATATTGTCTTTTTAAGCCGCAGGTAATCTGCAACAACATCCCAGATGGGTCTTCCTGAAGGGATTTCATTTACTGATGCCCAACCTGATACTGTATAGTTTTTATTAGACAGAATATCTTTGCCGTTATCCAGCGTCATGTTTGTTATTCGTTTACCAATTTTTTGCGTCGGATCACAAACGTAATTCATACCCCCGAGGCGCACCATGTCCCCGCCCTGTTGATAGTAGGGGTCCGGGTTAAATAAGTTGTCCGCAACATCTTCAAGCACTTCCTTAATAAAGGATCCACTCATTTCACGTTTGTAGGTTTCCGGATAGGTGATAGCGGTCTGATCCAACACGTTTTCCATTGTGATATCCTGCCCCGGCAAGATTGATGTGCCCCAGCGAAAGCCTGGCGACATTGCGATTTGAGCATCGTTTTCTTCCCGTAAAGCATCGCAAATTAACTGATCAAATGTACCGTTAAAATTGCCCCGCCTGTAAAGCAGATCATTCGACACAGCCAGTTTCTCGGTTAATTTATACTTAAATGGCGCACGCACTTTTTTAATATACTCAGCCATTTCATTATCGGGTTTAATTAAATTGGAAAAAACAGGGAGCAATTTGTATCGATAATCGACAACACGATTGCCTTTGACTTTAAAGTCCAGCACGCTAAGAAACTTGCCGTTAGAACCCGAGTTCATCACCAACGTTTGGCCTTTTGCATTCTTGACGGCCACGGGTCGAGGCACACCATCATGTGTGTGCCCACCCATAATGGCATCAATACCAGTGACAATTGAGGCCATTTTGAGATCCACATCCATACCATTATGTGACAGCAGCACAACGATGGCAGGCTTTTCTTTGTCGCGTATTTCATCGACCAGAGTTTGCAACTCTGCATCATTAATACCAAACGTCCAGTCAGGAATGAAGCGTTTAGGATTGGCGATCGGCGTATACGGAAAACCCTGGCCTATAATAGCCATTTTAACACCACCGACATTTTTAATCGTGTATGGCTTGAGCGCGTGACCGCTATCTTCATCATAGACAGGCGCGCCTTCAAAAAGGGCCTCATCTTTTACTTTTACATTCTGTACAAGAAACTCGCCCTTAAAGTTTTTAATATTTTCCCGAATTGTCTTTTCCGGATAAGTAAATTCCCAATGACCGGTCATGCAGTCCACACCCAGTAGATTTGTTGCACCCACCATATCTGCACCCTTGGTCCAATATG
>JAUWSG010000143.1 GCA_030610155.1 Gammaproteobacteria bacterium | reverse complement strand
CAGTGGGCAGGAAAAAGATTGCCCACAGAGCACGAATGGGAAAAAGCGGCTCGCGGTAACGATGGCAGAACCTTTCCCTGGGGCAATGAATTTGATAGCGCTTACGCCAACAATCCTGTTAGATGGGAGAAGCTGGGTAATTTTGGTGATACCACGCCAGTGGGCTCCTTTGAGAAAGGCATTAGCCCGCATGGATTATATGATATGTCTGGCAATGTATGGGAATGGACGGCCTCCTGGTATAAAGCCCATCCGGGGAACAAGACGCCGTCAGAAAGTTATGGAGAACGTTATAAAATTCTTAAGGGTGGTTCCTGGTGGGACTGCTCATTTTACAAATGCGGGTTATCGGCGCCGGTTTATAATCGCAGCTTCTTTGCCAAAAAAGTTAAAAATGACACGTTTGGATTTCGCTGTGCGAAAGATCAGGGAAAAGATAAAAGATAAAAGTTTTACCGCAAAGGCGCGAAGGGCGCGAAGAAAACTATTGTGAATTGTTTAGAAGATTATATAAGGGTAGTGATATGAGTTGTAATAAATGCAGAGTTAGTTTTTTTATGGTGGCTGTTTTAGTTTTGTCCGGGTGTGGGGATAAGGTGGAAGATCCGGGTCCTTTGAGTAAAAAAGTGTCGGTGATGCCGGAACAAATGGCGCCTTTGGGTGAAATGCTGCTGGTGCCGGCGGGTGAGTTTGTTATGGGAAGTAATAAAGTCGATGATGCTGGCATGAAAGAACGGTATGGTTTTGTTAAAACACCTTATATGGATGAGCATCCGGAGCATCGGGTAAAGCTGGATGCATTTTATATCGATAAGTTCGAAGTGACGAATGCACAATACAAACGCTTCGTCATTGCTGCCAAGCGTCCAGTGCCCTTTGAGTGGACGCAAAATGGTTATAATGTTTATCAGGATAAATTGGCGATCTTCGATGTAGAGAAACTCCGTCAGATTGCGGTGGACTATTTCAAGTTGGACATGGACACCCGGAAAATGAACAAGGAGCAGTTGTTAAAGGCGATGTTTGCCAAACTGAAATTTATGGATAATTTACCTGCTTCCGATGTGACCTGGTATGACGCATTTTCTTATTGTGAAGCGGCTGGCAAACGCTTGCCAACAGAAGCTGAATGGGAAAAGGCTGCAAGGGGAGAAAAAGGGCAGGAGTTCCCCTGGGGAGACACCTGGGACCCTGCGGTTGCTAATACCGGCGATGACGTTGAGTGGGAAGAGGGGATAGCACCAGTTGGTTCATATGAAAAAAGTAAATCGCCGTATGGGGTCTATGATCTGTCAGGTAATGTATGGGAGTGGGTCCAGGACTGGTATCACGCTTATGAGGGATCAACCTACAAAAGCGATGAATTTGGTGAGAAGAATAAAGTACTAAAGGGTGGCGGTGGCGGTATCGGGCATTATTCTATTAGTCTGTTTTTCCGCGGCGCCAGTCGCCAGTATTCCGATCCAAATATGGCAAGTGGTGATGTAGGGTTTCGTTGTGCAAAAAATCAGGATAAAGGGAATAAAGCAGCGGAAAGATAACAGGGCAAAGGGAAAAGATAAAACTTGTAAGCGGGTATTTATTTTTTTAGTTTGATTTTTATGCTGCTGTAGTAAGCGGCAAGATCCTTAATAGTGGAGCTGGACATTCCACTTACGACAGATCGCATAGCTTTGTCGTTACGTTTTCCATTCTTGTAGTCCTTCAATGCTTTTATAAGATATAGTTCCTGCTGCCCGGCCAGGTTCGGGTATTTGGGGTTTTTGCTCATCCCCAATGCTCCATGGCATCTTTTGCATGCAGAACTTTTTACTTTTCCTACCGTTACATTGCCTGAAGCGGCGAAAACGGCATTCGAGCCTAAAAGAACCGAAAGCAGAACGCCACCGAGCAGGAAACGATATTTACTCGCCAGCATTATTTATGACACGACGCCCTTGTTTTCTTTTAATTCGTCTGGCACTTTATAAAACCACATTTGATAAAGTGATATCAATACCTGTACACCAAAGGCGACGCCCATTGCCGCACCACTGATCATCACCATCCAGGCAAAAGGTGGAAAGAGTTTGGTCAGGTACCAGGAGCCAATATCGAGTATGATGGCCAGGAACGGGGTCATCAGGATAATGCATTTCAACCACAGTGGCTTGATGTAGGAATGGCAGAATATTGATCCGACAATAAAGAAAATAAAGGTAATACCAAAAAGGTGGATATGTGAAACCCTGACCAGCGTGAATATATCCATGCCGGTGTCGATTTCAATAGTGCTAGCAAGGTTCTCATAACCCATCAGGTTGGGAAGATGCGGATTACTGCCATCATGACAAGCTTTACAGCGTTTTTCAGTGATGGCTTCTACGCTTAATGGTGTCCCGGTTGAAAATTCTTCTTTTATTGCACCTCGTCTGACCCAGGCAACAATTTCATCTTGTTCTGCCTGCGGCAACATGCTGGCCATTGGACCTTTGAGCGCGGCTTCCAGGCGAGTATCACTTTTACTACCACTGTAGGCAATGATCAGATCCTGCACCGAGAGCGCCGGATTCCCGTCTCTACCTGCATGGGAGGCAAAGATATGAATCATTGCAAATAAATAGCCTACGCCAAGGACTAGGAGCGTTCCGCTATACAGGGTACGCATGCCGATGGGGAGTTGAGAGAAGTGTAAACAGTTGCGTTCTACTATCATGACGTTTTTCTTTTTTCTGGTGGTGGGTGAAACCCGGAAGTTGTTACAAATAAGTATAGCACTATATGCTTATGTTTTTTTTGCTGAATATTTGATCAGCAACTAAACAATGGAAACCAGGAAGAAAATGAACAAGGTGATAATGCCGATGATGATAAGAAAATGTATCCACTGCTGGCTGGTGCCCTTGGGGCTGTTTTGTATCATGCTTTTCGCGCGCGGAAAAAGATAAATGAACATCGCTACAAGCAGTAATCCTGATGTGATTTTCATCCAGTCCATAGTAAGACTCCATAATATTTTAAGCAGAAATAAAAACCCCGGCATTGAGCCGGGGTTCTTGTTACTTCACAGACTATATAGTCTGAATACGCTGTGCCTAGTCGTCGCCACCACCGAATACGCCGAGGAGATGCAGCAAGCTGATAAAGATATTATAAATGCTCAGGTACAAGCCGACTGTGGCGTGAATGTAATTGGTTTCACCACCATTAACCATACGGCTGGTGTCATACAGGATAAACCCACTCATGATCATGATGACCGCTGCAGAGATTGCCAGGCTAGCGGCTGGAATCTGCAAAAACAGGTTCGCCACCATGGCCAGTATCAAGACAAGAAAACCAACCATCAAAAATCCGCCTAAAAAGCTGAAATCTTTCTTTGTCGTCAGAGCGTATCCAGACAAGCCAAGAAAAATGACGCCTGTGCCACCCAGTGCGGTACTGATGATCTGGCCACCATTTTGTAGTTGCATGTACATGTTGAGGATTGGACCCAGGCCAAATCCCATCAGACCCGTTAATCCAAATACAACAAAGATGCCTGCTGTGGAGTTTGCCGTTCGCGGTAAAACAAACCATATCAACACAATAGCCCCGCCAAAGGCGATCAGGTTGACCATAGGCGGCATATTCATCGCCATGGAGAGACCCGCCATTAACGCACTGAACAACAGTGTCATGGACAGTAGGGTATAGGTGTTTTTAATCAACTTGTTTGTAGCGAGTGCCGACGTAGTTGGTCTTGCTACGGCTGATTGAAATTGACGCATAAAAAATGTTCTCCTGGTTTATTTTCTGGAATTATATCCTTCTCAATTATGACCATTATAGCCTTGAATTGGTTCCCGGGATATATACAGCTGCTTAATTAATAAACAAATAAGTCTAATTTATGATATATGGGCAGTGATTAATGAATTCAAGGGTAATCAACGGTCTGGCTGGTGAATATTATCAGTCATTTCATGATAATGGGAAGAATTGCAGGCAATGCGGACTGGAAATATCCATCGATAATCGGTTATGCTTCCGCTCCGAGCAGAATTATAGATGCTTGGATCAGGAGAGGTGGTCGCTCACGCACATCCATGTGCTCCGCGACACCTGTACATCCATGTACAATGGCGCAGCTATATCAAGCCAAGCCGGGTGTTCAACATGGATATATAACTAGTAACTCTTGTAAAAAAACGACTAATTGGAGAGGTGGCAGAGTGGTCGAATGCGGCGGTCTTGAAAACCGTTGAGGGTTTATCCCCTCCCAGGGTTCGAATCCCTGCCTCTCCGCCATTTAAGTAAAAGGCCCCTTTTTTGGGGCCTTTTTCGTTTCTGTATTTGCGGAGTGGCATGTGGGGGTTAGGGGACACTGATAATTTAATAACTTAACGAAATACAGCAAAGAAATTTTTATCAAATACCGCTAAGTTATTAAGTTATCAGTGTCCCCTAAGCATTGTATAGATTCAAACGTAATGACCGCTAATATATTAGGGGTAATGTATTAGACACCCATTTTTATAGTTATGGGTGTCTACATATGCTTTTGCGACGATCAATTGAACTCGCAACTGAAAGCAGACATAAATGAAATGGTAGCGGACGAAATTCTCAGACCCAAAGTGGACATTGAAATTGAAGATAAAACACTCCTTCAGTAATTTATCTCAGGGTTTACCAATAAAGCATATTTTATTGGTTTTAACCTTAACGCTCTTCGCCTGTAGTAGCAGCAAAAATGGCACCCCACCCGGTGGTAATACGATCAACCTGGTTACAACGTTCGAACAGGGAAGCCCGGGCGAGATTGATGTTCATGTACTCATAACCGTGCAGGCTGGCGCTGTTGGGCTCGTGCCCAATGCAGCATTTCTGAATATCGCGGCAGATTTTGGCACGCTCGGCAACGTAACCGCTATTACGGTGCCCGGCGCGCTCGCCAATCAGTTCAATTTTTCGGTTACTCTCACTCCTCCTGTCACAGACAGTAGCGGTGATAACTGGACCGGTGAAATACCAGTAACTGCACGTTACCTGGATCCTGCCAACAACCTGGATCAATCAATCACGCGAATAGCACTGGTGCTCACGAATATTATGCCTGGGCTTGGCCAGCCTGAAGCTGTACCGGGTCTGGTCAATACATTGGGGGTTGAAGATAGCCCGCAGGTTAGCTCAGATGGACAGTGGCTTATCGTAGGAACTTATAGCCCGGTCGATATTGGGCATTGCCTGGTGAAAGGAACGGGGGCCGCCGAACCGGCATGTAACAATAATTATTTCGACCAAAGCGGCATCGAGCGGCCGAACATGTTCGGAGCGAATCGCATTATCAATGCCACTACTATCGATCATGCTGTGCCCGCTATCAACTATGACCCAACAACATTCCCGAGTCCCATCGCTACTCCACCGGTTGCAAGTTATGGATTTAAGCTTGCTAATGACAACCCCGTTGGCGAACCATTTGTTCTTGGTATCGATGCTGGTGGATACACGTGGCAGGCTCCTTTTGGTTTTAGTTTTGATTTCATCGACGGTGTTCAGGCGCGCGTGTTCTACTCTTACAACAGTTTAAATGATGTCCCCGAGTCGCTCAATGATATCTACCACTCAGATATTACATTGGGTGTTCCAAACATCCTTGGAGACTACCAGAATGCAATCTTAATGAATTTCACTGGCCAGGAAGCGGCCATTAATCCAGCCCCCATCTGCGCAACCGATGAGTGTGAGTTTGGTAACCCGCACATCACACAGGACAGGCTTTGGTTCGATAACGAGCGACAGAGCGAAGACCTCTTTTTTGTCGATGTTACGCGTGATGGTGCAGGCAATCCCACAGCCTACTCGACTGCGCAGCGAATTCCAGTGAGCCAGAATCCCCGTGGTGAATCGATGCCTTACATGGATGGCGACACACTTTATTACCAATGCGATACTAATATCTGTCGTTCACAACTCGTATCGCCGAGCGCAGATCCTGCACTAATCGCCTCATGGCAAACAGAAGAGACCGTGTTGGTGGGTTCTTCAAGTCTCGATTGGCAACTCAAGCTTGGACGTTCAGGCCGCATCGTAGCAACCACGGAACCTAGCATCGCGAACATTACCGTTAACGGCCAAATTCAAAAATGGCTCTATTTTGGTTATCTTATGCAGATTCATTATGGAGCGGGAGCAACTGATTTTGGAGCGAATTGGAATGTAGGGCGAGTTAAGTTACCGTAAACAAATGGAGGTTAGGGGACACTGATAATTTAATAACTTAACGAAATACAGCAAAGAAATTTTTATCAAATACCACGTAAGTTATTAAGTTATCAGTGTCCCCTAAGTATGTTTAGAGATTTTATAACTCACGCCAACTTGCTGTACCATTTCCATGGTGAAAAAGTTTTCACATCTCGTTGTAGAAAAATCCTGCCAAAAACCCGAATACCCAGGAAAAGAAAACATAGAATGCCAGAACGGCTCGATCGTCGAGCTTGAAACCATCTAGGTCATCAACGTGCCAATGTTTGTTCTCGATTCTGAATTTGATAATTTTACGGCAATTATTTAACAGGACGAGGGTTACCATAAGGCTGAAAAAAACTGCGAAAATTAACAAGGAAGTCATTGTCTTCTTTCTCCCGCAAAAATATCGGATGGTTAAATTGTTAACTGATCTGAAACAATATTTTATAAATAGCAGGGAAGCGTTTGAATGCCTTCAGGTGACAAACACTTGCCTTGATGCGCCATGTTATTTCAAGGGCGTTATGGTTTTTCCTGCAATGCAGCGGAGCCTGTATCGATGTAACGACTGGAAAGTAGTCATTAAATTGCAATAAAAAACACGACCGCCAGAGCGCTGAACAACACGGTGAAAACGCCGTAAATAGACAGTGAAAATCTGTCGTCGAGCAGGGTGCCATCGATGTTATCAACGTGCCAATAGTGATTTAAAATCCTGAAGCGAATTATCTTATGGCAGTTGTTGGCTAAAAATATTGTTAATGCCAGGCTGTAAATCATCAAGATAACAAAGGTCAGTGTCATGATTAATTGCTCCTGTCTTATGACGAAAGCGACTGTTCATCTGTTTAGTTTCGATGAGATTATATTAGCGAGGGAAGAGTTGGTTCAGAATGGCATTAGGCGCCAAAGACTAGTCTGTCTTTTTGGCTTTGGGCGCAAAAGAGTAGTCTGTGGATGGTGGTGTAAATAACGACCGGGTTATATGTCTGGGTGGGTAAATGACTGAAGTAAAATAAAAAGGGCCCCGATGGGGCCCTGGATTAAGTTGAAAGGTGAGGGGTCAAGAAACACGATTGCTATTGAATTTTATTTTCCGTGTTTTGTTTTTAACGCAATTGATTGTTGCCTTGCCTTTGATTTTGCATTCGAGCTTGTGTTCTGTTTCTTGCCAGCCTTTTTTAACCGTTACTCTTTGTTCGGCATTACTGCCTTCTTCGTCATCTTCATCCGTTGCTTGCACATGTTTTTTAATTTTTAGCACATTGTTTCGATAAGCAACCTTGAAATCACCGTTTTTCTTCATTTCGAATAAAATTGCTTTGGTGATATACGTGATGTCAGCATTACCAATGTTTCTGCTGAGTTTTCCGGAAACGCATTCGAGTACGGTAGAACTTTGTCGTTTGCATTTGGTAATTTTTGATGGCAAAAATTCAGCAGGTTTTTTTCTCTTCATCCAGCCACCTTGCAGTATTTTGCCTGAAAGTGAATTTGCTTTTGCGACTTTTTTGGGGGTGGCTTTCCTGGATTTGGCTTTTTTTGTTGACGATTTTTTGCTTGTTTTGGACGCCGTTTTGGTCTTTTTTACCGCAGGTTTGCTGGAAAACTTTGGTGCAGCCTCCAGTGATGCAAGGTATTTTTTGACATTTGCCAGCGCTTCTTCAGCAGGCGTGTAACCGCCCAGGGAAGATCGGCTGTACCACAATAATGCTTTTTCT
>JAUWSG010000201.1 GCA_030610155.1 Gammaproteobacteria bacterium | reverse complement strand
ACGGGAATACTGGTTACCGCTAACTGTCGATCAGGCCTGAATCTAGCTGTTACAAGGTTGTATATCCCCCCAAAGGCGCGAAGGACGAAATGTTTTTATATTATTAATTATTGGCGTCCTTCGCGCCTTTGCGGTGCATATTCATCCCTGATTCTTTTAGGGAATAAGTTTTAGCGATAAACTACAACTTTAGTTGTATGTTAATCTTGAAATTAAACCATTAGACTCCATGAATTATCTTTGAGTTTACCAATTGAGGTGTAGTGATGGATGTATTAGACAGAATTAAGCAACAAGTTGAAGAAAATCCGGTAGTTATTTATATGAAAGGTACGCCACAGCTACCTCAGTGCGGGTTTTCCAGTCGAACTGCGCAGGCATTACAGGAATGTGGTGAAGAGTTTGCTTATATCAATGTCCTGGCTGATCCTGAAATATTCCAGAATTTGCCTCGTTTCGCAGACTGGCCGACATTCCCGCAAGTGTATATCAAGGGGGAGTTAGTAGGTGGTTGTGATATTACGCTAGAGCTGTTTCAGAATGGTCAGCTAAAAACCATGGTACAGGAAGCTGCGGCGACAAAAAGCGCCAGCTAAAGAATTTCTCTGGTATTGAGCCGGGGCTAATCGGGCCCTGGTTGGTGCTGTTTCCATAAATTGACAATTTTACAGAAAAGCTTAGCGGTTTGTTCTGCATCATAAATGGCAGAATGTGCTTTACTGTCGTCCCAATCTCCTCCGCTCTTGATGACTGCACGTGCCAGGACGGTTTCCTCATATGCCAGCCCGGCAAGTGTTGCAGTGTCAAAAGTACTAAAGGAATGAAAAGGCTGTTTTTTAATCTTGCAACGTGCGATTGCAGCTTTTAGAAAGCTGAGGTCAAAAGCCGGATTGTGCCCTATCAGGATCGCACGAGAACAGCGCCGTTTGCTTACTTCTCTCTGCACAAAGCTGAATAGCTGCTTGAGGGCCTCCATTTCAGAGATGGCAAATCGAAAGGGATGGTCGGGTACGATTTTATTGAAGTCGAGCGCTTTCTGGTCAAGGTTGGCGCCGTGGAAGGGTTGTATATGGCTGAAATGCTTGTCTCCGGGGTGTACCTTGCCTTCGTCATCCATATGGATGATGACTGCGCCAATTTCGAGCAAAGCGTCGGTTTGTGGATTGAAGCCGGCGGTTTCCAGATCGACAACGACAGGCAGAAATCCTCTGAAACGGTTTACAATGGATGTATTATAGGGTTTTGATGTGGGCATGGTGAGAGGATAAAGGAAATCGATATATAGTGAAACTCTGATTAATCTATTCTTCTCAAATTAAATCTGAATCAAGCGGTTGATTTCACCGCAAAGGCGCGAAGGACGCAAAGAAAGCTTAATAAATGTAGTGTGCATGCTTCTGGTTTATGCTCGAGGGGTACACCATTGTAGCCTTATTCTGGCTCAACGGTGTATCCTTCGGGCATAAACTGAAAATACGCTCCTTGGATCAAACGTATTGGGTTTATAGAAATACATAAGCTCAGTGCTCTTTGCGGTGAAAAGATTTTAAGATTTTCTAACTAAATTTGAATCAAACCAGGAACAATTAAATTGAACGGACAACAGGCTATTTATTTAAGATGGATGCTTTTTCTGGTGGCATTGCTATTGCCCGGGATTGTATTCGCGGCAGGTGAATTTTCCAAAGGTCTGTTATGGAAAGTGGAAAGTCAGTCCACACAGCCCGTCTACCTGTTTGGCACTATGCATTCTGAAGATAAAAGAGTGACCACCCTGCCTGCTCCGGTTCAAAAGGCATTCGATTCGTCTTCAAGTGTGACATTAGAGGTGAAGCTTGATATGCAGGTGGCCTTTGAGACTTTATCCAGGATGATGATCACGGACGGGAGCAATTTGAATACGATTATCGGCGATCAACTGTTTGCAAAATCTGCTGCTTTAATGATTGGTTATGGTATGCCGGAGCCGGTATTAAATAACCTGAAACCCTGGGCTGTTTTTGTCACATTAAGTACGCCTAAAATTAAAACGGGCCTGTTTCTGGACAAGGTTTTGTATGATAAGGCAGTCAGTAGCGGGAAAAATATTTATGGCCTTGAGACTGTCAGCGAGCAACTTTCTATATTTGACGATATGCCCGTTGATGACCAGATTATTCTTTTAAAAGACACGATTGAGTACCATTCAAAGCTACCTGGTATTTTCGAGGAAATGACCAATATATATTTGCAACGTGACCTGGATGGACTGGTGGCATTTAATGAAAAACACATGAAAGAGGGGAATGCTCGTGTCACCGACGCACTCATGGAACGATTGCTTGTAGACAGAAATGTTCGTATGGTTGACCGCATGACAGATCAGCTTAAAGAGGGTAGTGCGTTTATTGCCGTTGGTGCGTTACATTTACCGGGCAAAAAAGGAATACTGAACTTGCTGCAAAACAAGGGACATAAAATATCTGTCGTTTATTGAAGGCTTGTGTTTCACCGCAAAGGCGCAAAGGACGCAAAGAAAGATTATTGCTGGATAATAAGTTCTTTTAAAAAACAAAAAACTTTGCGCCCTTTGCGCCTTTGCGGTGAAATGATCTTTTAATGTGGTTTTAAAGCAAGCGCCAGGCGATTGTTTCATTTGCTCGGAATGGGCGAATGGCATCATCCTCTACAGGAAAATCAGATGGTACTTTCCAGGGCGATTTTTCCAGGGTGATCTTGCCTGTGTTGCGTGGAAGTTTATAAAAATCTGCTCCAAATTGACTGGCAAACCCTTCAAGTTTGTCCAGTGCATTTTCCTTCTCAAAAAATTCCGCATATAATTCTATGGCAGCATGGGCAGTATAAATGCCGGCACAACCACAAGCGGACTCCTTGTTTTTAATGGCGTGGGGAGCGCTGTCGGTCCCCAGAAAAAATTTCGGATTCCCACTGATTGCGGCCTCAATTAATGCTTTGCGGTGGGATTCACGTTTTAATACCGGCAAGCAATACAGATGCGGCCTGATACCGCCCACTAACATATGGTTTCTGTTTAATAACAAGTGGTGGGCAGTGATGGTTGCGCCGATGTGTTGGTCGGCTTGCGTGACGAATTGCGCGGCATCTTTTGTGGTAATGTGCTCAAATACAATGCGTAGCGCAGGGAATTCCCTGATGAGTGAAGTCAAATGCCGGTCTATAAACACTTTCTCTCGATCGAAAATATCGATTTCAGGATCGGTCACTTCGCCATGAACAAGCAATGGCACATCGAATTTTTCCATCTTCTCAAGAACTGCGTAGGTTCTTTTTAAATCTGTCACACCTGAGTCTGAATTTGTTGTTGCACCCGCCGGGTAGTATTTAACTGCATGTAAGTATGGGCTGGCATGAAGTTTCTCAATTTCCCCGGGTGATGTGTTGTCAGTCAGGTACAGGGTCATTAACGGGTCAAAATGTGTGTCCGGGGGTAATGTTGCGAGTATTCTTTCCCGGTAGGCAAGGGCATGCTCAGTCGTGATGACAGGCGTGCTCAGATTGGGCATGATAATGGCGCGTGCAAATTCGCGTGCAGTATGCGCAACGGTTATGCCCATGATGACCTGATCACGGACATGGAGATGAAAATCATCTGGTTGTATGATATTTATTTGCATGGCCGTCATAGTGGATATTCTATCATGTTGCCTGTTAAATTAGAGGACATCGATGATGTTTCCTGATCATAAAATGAAATTAAAGACACTTTGATTATGCGTATACCACGATTTTACACACCAAAACCCGTTTTAGCCCAGATTTATTCGGGTTCAGTTGATGTCGACAATGCAAGTCATCAGGCGGCCTTGCAAAAGACCATTACGCTTGATGCTGCGGTTGCGAGACATATGGTTCAGGTTTTGCGGCTTAAAGTTGGATCACCATTGATTGTGTTTGATGGTTGCGGTGGGGAATATCGTGCAGTCATAGATCAAGTTGCCAAGCATTCAGTTGACATTTGCTTGCAGGAGTTTGTCGATAATGAGCTTGAATCCGGTCTGGAAATTTGTTTGGCGCAGGGTGTGTCACGAGGTGAACGTATGGATTATACCGTCCAGAAGGCAGTAGAGCTGGGCGTGACAGAGATTGTGCCATTGAAAACTGAGCGCACCGTTGTTAATTTGAAAGGTGATCATCGTGATCGACGTAAGAACCATTGGCAAAAAATAGTGAACAGCGCATGTGAACAATGTGGTCGTAACACTGTTCCATCTGTGCTCCCGGTTGATAAATTTATAAACTGGGTTGCTGACCAGGGGGGAGAGTCAGAGCATAATAAATCAACAGACGAAAATACAAGATTAAAGATCATGTTGCATCATGAGGCGGAGCATGGATTTTCTTCCTTGCAAGATCTGAGTGCAGGCCCGAACATGCATGTGACTTTTCTGGTCGGACCAGAAGGCGGGCTAAGTGAAGAAGAATGTGAGTTGGCCAGTAAGGCAGGTTTTGTTTCTGTTCGATTGGGGCCTCGTGTGTTAAGGACTGAAACCGCGGCTCTGGCTGCAATATCCGTGATGCAATCAATCTGGGGTGATATGGGTTGATTCTTTCCTGGATCTAATAAAACAAGGTGTATGATGATGTATAGCAGTTCCGCTGGTGTATTGTTTTTTTATTTTTCTGTCATATTTTATACATCACTGGTGATGGCAGAGCCGCTTATGATTGGTGAATTTTAAGCAAATAAACTGCATGGCTGGGAAGAAAAGAGTTTTGAAGGTAAGACCGCATACAGTATTGTCAATTTGGCAGGAAAAGATGTGCTGGTAGCCGAGAGTCACGCTGCTGCGTCAGGGTTATTTAGAAAGATAACGGTTGACCTCAATAAAACGCCCTATATTAACTGGTCATGGAGGGCCGAAAATATTTTGCCCGATATCAATGAGAAAACAAAAAAGGGTGATGATTATCCGGCAAGAATTTATATGGTTTCTTCTGGCGGGATTTTTTTCTGGAAAACAAAAGCGGTCAATTATGTCTGGTCGAGTAATCAAGTGT
>JAUWSG010000213.1 GCA_030610155.1 Gammaproteobacteria bacterium | reverse complement strand
TAAGCTAGATGGTAAATATGTTGCGACCGGGCGGATGTTGAATGATGGGCATATTGGACGATTGGCTGTCCTTAAGGCATCAAGGGGCTGGTCACTGGGGACAAAGATTATTCTGGCCTTTATTGAAGAGGCAAGGAAACGACAATTGAAATATGTTTATCTTGGTGCGCAAGTTCATGCCACCGATTTTTATAAAAACTCAGGTTTTTCTGAATATGGTGCTCCTTACTTCGAAGTGGGAATTGAGCATATTTATATGAGAAGATATATAAATTAATAAATTGTACGCAGATACAAAGGAAACAAATATGCCTAAATTGTTTATTTTCTTATTGATGCTTTTGCCAGTCCTGTTGTTACCTCTTAGCGCGTGCCAACAGGAGGCTCCTCCTCAAGAGGAAATCTATGTTACGCCTACATTAGACGCACTAAAAAACATGGCATACGCGGGCTTCGAAGGGGAGCAGAATGCTGTCACTTTGATCGATGGTCGATGGCAGGGCGAACCTTTTGTTAAGGGTGGTGCCTCCAGGCCTGCAATTACTTTTGTCAGAAATTTTCATCTCATGGCGGACCTTGATGCTGACGGCATGGATGATGCGGTCGTCTTATTGAATGAGAACTCAGGGGGGACAGGGCAAAATCTTTATCTGGCGGTGGTCAAATCGGTCAATGGCAAGTTGAAGAATGTCGCGACCAGGCTCATTGGAGACCGGGTGCAAATCAAAGTTGCAAAAATTGAAAAAGGCCGGATTCTTTTTGAAATTGTGCGCGCAGGAAAAGAGGATGCCGCATGTTGTCCGGGTGAGGTGATTGAACTGGGTTGGAATATGACGCCTCAAGGACTGAATGAATTTGTTGTTCCCGATACATCACGGCGCCTCACACCTGAAGTGCTCGCTTACGGGACGTGGGTGTTACGTTCCTGGGCTTTTGACACGCCGGTGACAGATGAAGTTAAAGTAAATCTTAAATATGATGATGGGCGATTTTTTGGAAGCGGTGGCTGTAATCGTTATTTTGTGCAGGTAAAGCCGGGCGACATGCCGGGTGATATTTCGATGGGACGTGTCGGTGGAACACGGATGGCCTGTCCTGACCCTTTGATGGCAATTGAAAATCGCTTTTTTAAACAACTTGATGGTGTGAACAAGTTTAGTTTTATGGCAGGGCAGTTAGCCTTAAGTTACCAGATAGAGGGTGTTTGGGGTGTGATGTTGTTCGACAAGCAGTACCCGTAAACAGGGAAATATAGACTCTGTCTGGGTTGTAATAAGTTTTTTGTTGTGTTTTTAAAATGCGCTGTCCATCCTCCGGGACGGCCTTGTTATAATCTTTTTGCACTCTTCTGCAATGGGTTATCTGAAAATATTATTAAAAATGGTGGCCTATTCCCGCATAAATTTTATGTAAAATTAACATAGGAATACGGTATAATACGTTTATATTGCAAGTGATGGGGCAAGCATAAAAATAGACAGTAATCCCGTCTGCTGAACTGCGATATCCGGGTGTTCCTGGCAATATTACAATCATAATTTTATAAATAATATTTACAGCAGGGTGTAAACCAAGGGTTTGGGCATGGGCTTGATTTCAAGACGTGGTGTCATGGGCATTTTTCGGTTCGTGGCGCAATTATTCGTACTTAATTTAATGACCATCGGTGTTAGCGGGGGAGCTGTTTTTGATTATCCCCGGGATGCCGGTTATGTCGTGATTGAATACACACAAACCCTCGACATGATCCTGGATGCTGATCCCGAACCGCAATTACGCATCTATGGTGATGGCCGTGTCCTGGTACATTACCCCGCCTATATGAAACGTGCCGGTGATTATGAAATGCAACTCACCGATGCAGAGCTTCAACAACTCCTGAATTCTCTGGACCAAAAGGGCCTGATAAATTTTGATCGCAGCAAGGTGTTGCAGTTAAAGAGTCAGTCAGCCGCACGCATTGCGGCCAGTAGTGGCAATAATATTGTGACGACTCGCAGTGATGATAGCCGGACCCGGATCAATATTAATCTGGATGCGTATTCCACTGTTTTTTCGCGTGCACCACAAACAAATATCAGGCAGGTGGTGAAGTGGAAGAATCTTCGCTGGGATGCGCAAACGTACCCGGATGTTGCCGAATTGCAAAATGCAGCTGCAGCAGAACAGGTTCTGCGGGACCTGCTTACACACCGTAATCTGGTGAAAATTAAATAGCTCTGGTTTGTATCAGGTTTATATATGAAGAACCATAAAATCACAAACAGTGCTTGTCAGTCGGCCATGCTAGGTCGAATCCTGCTGTTTATCCTGATTCCGGGATTACTGGCGCTGGGTCTGTCTTCATCCTGTTTTGCAGGCGCCTATATTTTTGCTGGTGAAGCAAATGGTGTTGATGTTGTCGCACATCCATCAGGGTATAGCGGTACCGGTGGTACGTTGACGGTAGGTATCTGTATTGATCCTGCCAGCGTCAATACTGCACAGATGGAAATATCGGTTCAGAACATCGTTAATACCTTCAATTCGCAAACGGTGTCCACGGGCAACCTGATCAGGGGTGCCAATAACAACATACCCGCTAATTTCTATGATTTTGAATCTGTGACTTTACATGAAGTCGGGCACTGCATTGGTCTGGCGCATGTTAATGCAAGTTCAGAGTCTGGTTTGACTGGTGTTGATGCGAATTATACCAAAGCCACAAACGGTGCTAATAATGTATTTAATATCAATCCGGGGGCAGATGGTATTATCGGTTCCAGTGATGATATACGCGGCGATGATGTTAACCTGCACTGGTTTAATAACTTTGCCAACAATCCTTTCATTATTGACAGTATTGTCGATTCTACAACGTATAGTCGGTCAACAGCCAATCTTCCACCCGGGGATAATTTTGCGACCAATGCCGATCGTTCGGTAGCTTCGTTGCTGGGTGTACCAGACACAGAATCTATCATGCAGCAAGGAACGGGGTCGGATGAGTCGCAAAGGACATTAGTAGCAGACGATGTTGCAACACTGAAATATGCAATGAGTGGTCTGGATGAAATGGCAGGCACTGGAGATGATTATACACTTAATCTTGTTTATCGAGGCGTCACTACAACAAACTGTGATGTCACTATCAGTTTTGACAATGCTGCTTCGTTTGCTTTCTGCCAGCCTGCAGGTGTGCGTATCGGTGGCGGTTCACACTACAGAATCACCAGTGCGAGGATTGCTCTTAATGATACCTTTAACTGGTTTTTCAATAATGTACCAAATGTAACAACTGACACCACGCCCAATGCATTTACATTCGTGGATCAACCGAATGTGGCTCTTAACTCACTGGTGACATCCAGTAGCATTACCGTGTCGGGCATAAATGCACCTGCCTCGATTAGCGTTACGGGAGGTCAGTACAGTATCAATGGCGGGGCATTTACATCGGTTGCCGGGACGGTGAATGATACTGATACAGTCAGGGTGCGGCATACATCTTCAATATTATCCTCAACCGTAACCAATACGGCGCTGAGTATAGGGGGCGTCAGTGATATATTTAGCAGCACGACACTGGCTAGCGATACCACGCCCAATGCGTATGCGTTTGCTGATCAGACGAATGTAGCTCTGAACACGCTGGTGACGTCTAACACTATTACTGTACTGGGCATCAATGCAGCCGCCTCGATTTCCGTTACGGGTGGCCAGTATAGTATCAATGGCGGGGCATTTACATCGGTTGCCGGGACAGTGAATAATGCTGATACAGTCAGGGTGCGGCATACATCTTCAACATTATCTTCAACAATCACCAATACGATCCTCAATATTGGTGGTGTTAGCGATACTTTCAGCAGTACGACGCTGGCCAGCGATACTACACCTAATACGTTTGCCTTTACTGATCAGACGGGTGTAGCCCTGACCACGACGGTGACATCGAACAACATTTCTGTCCTGGGCATTAACGCAGCTGCCGCGATTTCCGTAACGGGTGGCCAGTACAGTATCAATAATGGTGCATTTACCAGTCTTGCCGGTACGGTCAATAATAATGATCTGGTCAGAGTGCAGCACACCTCATCTGGTAATTTTGTGACATTGACGAATACGCTACTTACTATAGGGGGAGTCAGTGATACGTTTAGCAGCACGACGCTGGCCAGCGATACCGCACCTAATGCTTTTGCCTTTATCGACCAGACGAATGTAGCCTTGTCCACGTTGGTGACGTCCAATAATATTTCAGTCCTGGGTATAAGCACGCCGGCTCCGATTTCCGTAACGGGTGGCCAGTACAGTATCAATAATGGTGCGTTTACCAGTCTTGCCGGCACGGTTAATATTAATGATCTGGTTAGAGTACAGCACACCTCATCAGGCAGCTTTTCCACGTTGACGAATACGCTGCTTTCTATCGGGGGTGTCAGAGATACGTTTAGCAGCACGACATTGGCCAGCGATATCACGCCAGATATATTTGCATTTGTCGATCAGACGAATGTGGCACTGAATTCCTCGATTACATCCAGCAGTATTACGATTACAGGTATCAACAGCG
>JAUWSG010000026.1 GCA_030610155.1 Gammaproteobacteria bacterium | reverse complement strand
TTTTTTCTCGTCGTCATCCTTGATTCCATTGAGGTTGGCGTCCAGTACGCCGTAGCCGAAACGATAGGATCTTGATGTATTGCCATGGGTGCTGACAGCGGTGCTGAGTTTATCAATCTGCAGAAAACGTTTCACGAGTTTATCACCGGCATAGATTTCGAGTACACCATTTGTGCCTGTCCAGTTCTGCACGGCCCGTCCGAATTTGTTCTGCACCTCCTGGGTGCAGGCGGTGAGAGACAAGAGCAGGATGCCGGTGATCGAGAATATCACTCCGTAGGATGCTGCTGAGCTTGCGAAGCGCATCTGTCGTGCACCATACCCCGATCGATACGCTTCGTACCTCAGCAGCATCCTACGCATGTTATTTTACCCGCATCCCGGGCTGCGCCCCTTCATCGGGAGTGAGAATGAAGAGATCCTCTCCCCCCGGTCCGGCTGCAAGCACCATGCCTTCGGAGATGCCGAAGCGCATTTTGCGCGGCGCCAGGTTGGCGACCATGACGGTGAGTTTGCCTTCCAGGTCTTCCGGTTTATAAGCTGACTTGATGCCGGCAAAGACGTTGCGTGTCTCATCACCTATATCCAGTGTCAGGCGTAATAATTTGTCCGCGCCTTCAACGTGCTCGGCTTTAATTATTTTTGCAATACGTAAATCAATTTTTGCAAAATCATCAAATTGAATTTCAGCTGCAATCGGGTCGTTGTTGGATTTTTTCGCCTGTTTTTCTGCGGGCTTTTCGCCAGCCAGGTCCTGCTTTGATTGTTCCAGCATTTTATCTATATTTTCCTGTTCGATACGTGTCATTAATGGTTTGAATTTATTGATGCTATGGTCGAGCAAGGGTGCCTGGTAGTTTTTCCAGTCCAGTGGCTCTATGTTGAGAAAGGTTTCCACTTTTTCTGCCATAACGGGCAACACAGGTTTCAGGTACGTGAGTAATACACGAAACAGGTTCAGGCCAGTTGAGCATACGTCATGAACTTGCTGGTCCATGCCGTCCTGCTTGGCAAGTACCCAGGGTTTTTTCTCATCGATATACTGGTTCGCTCGATCAGCCAGAGCCATAATATCCCGCATGGCTTTTCCATAATCGCGCGACTCGTAGTGCTGCGCAATGGTTTCGCCCGCATCGACGAAGTCCTGATAAAGCTGGGGTTCGCTGCAAGTGGCGGCGAGTTTATTATCAAACCTCTTTTTAATAAATCCTGCGCATCGACTGGCAATATTGACCACTTTTCCAACCAGGTCAGAATTAACACGCAACAGAAAGTCATCGAGATTTAAATCTATGTCCTGGAAATTTCCGGCCAGTTTACCCGCGTAATAATATCGAAGATATTCAGGGTCCAGATTATTCAGGTATGTGCGCGCAGTGATAAATGTACCGCGTGATTTAGACATTTTCTGGCCGTCGACCGTCAGGAAACCATGGACAAATATCGCGGTAGGTTTGCGAAAATTCGCTCCGTGCAACATGGCTGGCCAGAACAGGGCGTGGTGATACACGATGTCTTTACCGATAAAATGGTACAGCTCGTACTGGCTGTCCTGCCCCCAGAAGGCATCAAAATCCAGGTCGTCTCTTCTGTCACACAGGTTGCTGAAGCTGGCCATGTAACCAATTGGCGCATCCCACCAGACATAAAAATATTTACCCGGTGCGTCGGGAATTTCGAAACCGAAAAAAGGCGCATCGCGAGAGATGTCCCAGTCCTGCAGTCCAACCTTGAGCCATTCGTCGAGTTTGTTGACGACCTCGGATTGCAGGTGTTCACTGCGGACCCAGGTTTTTAACATCTCCTCGAAGTCTTGCAGTTTGCAAAAAATATGTTCCGATTCTTTTTCTATCGGTGTGGCACCGGAAACTGCAGAAACCGCATTTTTTAATTCTGTGGGAGAATAAGTCGCACCACAGACTTCGCAGTTATCACCATATTGGTCTGCCGCACCGCAGCGGGGACACTCGCCCTTGATGAAGCGGTCTGGCAAAAACATTTTTTCTTCGGGGTCGTAAGCCTGCTTGATGACTCTTTGCGTAATATGGCCTGCCGATTTCAGGCGATTATAAATTGTATTGGCTAATTCACGGTTTTCGTCTGAATTTGTGGAATAAAAATTGTCGAAGCATACAGAAAAGTCAGCAAAGTCTTTCTGGTGTTCGATTGAATAACGTTCAATCACCTGTTCAGGCGTGATGTTTTCTTTTTGGGCGCGTAACATGATGGGGGTGCCATGGGTGTCATCTGCGCACACATAAATGCACTTGTTGCCCCGCATGTTCTGAAAGCGGGCCCAAATGTCTGTCTGGATATACTCCACCAGGTGACCAATATGGATTGAGCCGTTGGCGTAGGGTAAAGCACTGGTGATCAGGATATTTCGCATATTACTTTTGGTCTATCTTCAAATTGTCAGAGTTGTATTAAGGTGTCTTTGCGTATCATACCAAAAACAGCTGAATCCACGTATAAAGTACGGCAATTTTGGATCTCATATCTGCTTATTCAGACTTAATCAGAGGTTCCCTGCTGATTGTCTAAAACGGGTGATGATACAGGAAGTGTGCGCCACAGGGGAGATTTCGTGTAGAATTCCGGTTCTACGACCTAATAGATAGAAGGCTTGTATAAAGCCAGAAGCTTGAGAAGCTTAATGAGGAGTGTGAAATGAGCGTCAGTGAACAACAAGTAGAAAATGCAATTAAAGAGATCATTGATCCTAATCTGGAGCAGGATCTGGTTGCGGCCAAATGCGTCAAGAGTACCAATATCAGCAATGGGTCGGTTTCGGTGGATGTTGAACTGGGCTATCCGGCGAAGGGTTATATCGATGAGCTTGCCACGATGCTTAAAGAGAAAATTCAGGCCATTGAAGGTGTCACTGAAGCAAAAATAAACATTTCAAGTAAAATTGTTTCGCATACTGTGCAAAAAGGTGTGAAACCTATCGAGGGTGTTAAAAATATTATCGCCATTGCGTCCGGCAAGGGCGGGGTGGGTAAATCTACAACTGCGGTTAATCTGGCGTTGGCCTTACAGGTTGAAGGTGCCAATGTCGGTATTCTGGATGCTGATATTTATGGCCCCAGTCAACCACGTATGTTGGGTGGGAACAAAAAACCGGAATCAGCCGACGGTAAATCTCTGGAGCCCGTGGTGCAGCATGGCATTCAGTCCATGTCGATTGGCTATTTGATTGAAGAAGAAACACCGATGATCTGGCGTGGTCCGATGGTGACCCAGGCGCTGGAGCAGCTACTTAATGACACCCATTGGCATGATCTGGATTATCTGATCGTAGATTTGCCGCCGGGTACGGGTGATATTCAGCTGACACTGGCGCAAAAAGTACCTGTCAGTGGCGCGGTCATTGTCACGACGCCGCAGGATATTTCCCTGCTGGATGCGCGCAAGGGACTGAAGATGTTTGACAAGGTGGAAGTCAAGGTATTGGGTATTATCGAGAACATGAGTATTCATATTTGCAGTAACTGTGGCCATGAAGAACATATCTTCGGGTCTGGCGGCGGCGGACGTTTGGCTGATGACGAGAATGTTGCGTTATTAGGCGCCCTGCCGCTGGATAAACAGATTCGAGAACAGGTCGATGGTGGCAACCCAACCGTCGCCGCTGACCCGGATGGCCGAATATCACAGATCTACCGTGAAATCGCACGCCGCGTTGCAGCAAAACTTGCCTTGAGCGCAAAAGACCACAGCGCGAAGTTCCCGACTATCGTTATTCAGAATAATTAAAACCCAGGACCTTTTGACACGGGGCGCACGGGGAAAAAGCAAAAAAATGTTTTTATTGTTTTTATCCCCGTGCGCCCCGTGTTCCCCGTGGTAATCTTTAGGTTTTAAATTGTGAATTTATGAAAAAAGAAAAATACATGTCCTGGGATAGTTACTTTATGTCGATCGCTTTGCTTTCGTCATATCGTTCCAAAGACCCGAAAACACAAAACGGGGCCTGTATTGTAGACGGCAACAAGAAAATCATTGGTATTGGTTATAATGGTTTGCCCAGGGGTTGTGACGATAATGATCCGGATTATTGGGCGGATGATGACGATGACCTATTAAGATCAAAGCATACCTATGTAGTACATGCGGAAAAGAATGCGATTTATAATTGCATGGCCCATGATTTGAATGGTGCGACCATGTATATGACACAATTCCCTTGCAATACTTGCGCGCAAGCTATTGTTCAGGTTGGTATTACGAATATCATTTATACTTCGCGAAAAGAGCATCACTGCAACATGAATCAGGCAGTAGAAAAAATGTTCAGGGATGCGGGCGTGGAAGCGAAGTCATTTGCAGAGTGTGGCGTAGCGGATAGTGATTTTATTATATCACTGGAAAAGTTGAAGTCACTGTACGAATAAATTTTAAGAGCATAAACCGTAAGACCTTTTACCCCGTGCGCCCCGTGTTCCCCGTGTAAAAAAGGTCTTATGTTTAAAGCTCTTATATTTAAAAGTCTTCAAAACCTTCAATTTTGTAAATATCAGCCGTGTGTTCGCCGCCGCCTTTCTTTTTATGGTGTATCCGCACAGGCAAATACCCCAGTTTTTTTGCGCACCACATTGTGGTCGTGCGTTTCCCTCTGATTCTCACAACTTTAATGGTGTTGAGTTCACCGAGTTTTGTTTCTATTTTTTCTTCGCCCATGATTAAGATCTTGTAGTCTTTTAGTTTGCCGCCGTCGGCGATAGAGTAATTTAACTCCTTCTTTTTGCCTTGCTGCAAGTCATTCATCATCACAAGCTGGTAAACAAGTTTGTCCAGTGTGTCTGGTTTTATTGTCATTTTCCAGGGTTGTGAATCAATGGAGTTGGTGACAATATTTTTGTTCCAGTCGAAGGTCAATTCAGCATTGCGTTTTTTTGATCCTGATGAGCGGTTGTACGAATATCTCAGGGGACGGATCTTTCCGTTGGTGTATTCCCAAACACTTTTTTCACGAATTTCGCCACCAAAGATGCTCATCATTCCGGTTACTTTGGTAATGGATTCGTAGGTGTAGCGATTATCTTTGTCTGCCTTAATTGAGACAATGGTTTCTCCGCTGAACATGCCTTTTGAGGCCTTATACCAGGCAGTGAATTCTTCAGGAAAGGGGCTGGCTGATAAATCTGGCGCTAATAGACCCATAGGGAATATAAAAAAAAGGCAAAGAACGATAGTCTTACGTAGCTGTGTTGGCATGAGGGCGAGCTTTTTTGAATGCGGTAAAATAATTTATATTATAAGTGATTAAGCTGATTCCTCGGTTCGAGGTTGTTTCCAGTCTTCTGCTGAGGCTGAGTCTACTTCTTCCTTGTTGAAGATGGTATAGGATTTTATATCACCTGTATCGTAATAGTTTCGTGAGACCAGTTCGCTTAAAATGCCTGTTGTGATCATCTGTACTGCTAATACAATAAATAAAACACCAATCAGAAGTAATGGTCGGGTACCGATGTCCTCTCCGAGAAATATTTTTACTGAGAGCAGGTAGGTCAGTGATAATCCGCCAAGGGCCGCGAATATGAAACCTATTTTACCAAAAAAGTGACCGGGTTTTGCTCTGTAGCGCAGGAAAAAATAGACAGCCAACAGATCCAGTAATACACGGAATGTTCTCGAGAGACCATATTTTGATTCGCCAAATCGCCTTGGGTGGTGGTCGACGACTTCTTCCTTGATGCGTGCGGGTGTTGTTTGTGTTGCCATCCAGGCAGGGATAAATCGGTGCATTTCACCATAAAGCCTGACGTCCTTGATGATGCTGCCACGAAACGCTTTTAACGTGCAGCCATAGTCATGAAGCCTGACTTTGGTTATGTTGCGTATCAGGAGATTTGCGGCATTGGACAAGATGCGCCGTAAAAAATAATCCTGTCTCGATTGCCGCCATCCGGAAACCAGATCGAGGTCCTCTTCCAGCAGGCGTTTGACGAGGTACGGGATATCGGTTGCGTCATTTTGAAGGTCACCATCGAGTGTGACGATAACATCACCACGCGCGGCATCAAAACCGGCTTGCATCGCGGCGGTTTGTCCAAAATTTCTTTGCAAATTTATGTGTCGTACATGACGGCCATAGTCCTGTATGCCTGAATTAATGTGTTTGCCTGTGTTATCAGTGCTGCCGTCATCAATTAAAATCAGTTCCCAGGGATGTTGGTAATCCTCAAGTGCATCATGTATATGGGAGAGCAGAGGCGCAATATTTTCTTCTTCATTGTAAATGGGGATCACGATCGAAAGTTGATGCGCCATCTTCGTTTGCTCGGATTTTTTTTGTTTATTCATTTGTCTTATTTATTCATTTATTAATAAAAGGTTTTATCAGCGAAAGTCGGTGATGATATATTGCCATTATTTAGGACGTGCTACTGGATTTCCCTGGTATCAGGAACGCTAGCGCGCCGCCCATTAATGATGATCCAAGTATAATCAGGTGCAAATAAACCGCTGCCTGTAACGCGTCTGCCTTGTTTTCAATTGTGTTATAGGTGTCAAAAGGCAGAAAACCGGCGAGGATGCCTGCTTCATAACTACCAAATCCTGCAATGCCATGTATAGGTAATACACTTGTAAGATCGCCTGCAATTGCCCCCATATAGGCAATATTAATGGATGTATCCAGGAAAAGTAAAATAATCCAGGCCATTACGCTTATTTTGATGGACCAGTTTAGCCAGGTCCAGCCCCAGGCATGAAAGAAATCATTTAAATTCTGCGGCAGACTGACCAGGCCGGTTAATATTAAGGACTGAAATCGGTTATTAGTCTGTGGGTCCAGTTTGTTTATTAGCAACGCGTTGGTTTTAAACAAAATGACCGGAACAGTCATCCAGCCAGCGAAGAGCAATAATGCAACAATATAATTATAAAAAATGCCTGCTACGGCAATAATTGCGATGCCAAGTAATGTATGCAGGTCAAGAATCCGAAACCATAATAATGTGGGGATTGATCGTGATGCAGGTATATTAAAATATCGCGACATCAGTATGGGGAAGCTGATTTCACCTGTCCTCATGGGAAGAAGATTATTGAGCATATTGTGGTGTAGTACCAGTTTTATACATTGGCTGAATGAGTGCCGCATTTCATTTATAAAATAGTTGTATATGCGCATGGTGCGTGCCCAGTAACTAACGAATATTAATAAAATGGTGATCAGCAGGTCGCTCCAGCCCAGTTTGTGCCAGGGGGAAAGAATTTTGCTCCAGTTAAAATAATGCTCGACGATAGCAATAAAGCCGATGAAAATCAGGATGCTGATGGCTATTTGTATTTTGGGTTTCACGATAATAAATTTTACCGCAAAGACGCAAAGGACGCGAAGGTTGTATATTTAAAAAGAATATTCAGAGATCTATGAGGCATATTCAAGTTAGTTTTTTAAAAGCAATAATTTGATTTCTTTGCGTTCTTTGCGTTCTTAGCGTCTTTGCGGTAAAAAATCAGGTTTAAATGTACTGTTTCAATTGTACTATTTTATGCCTGACGAACGGCCTTTGTCATATATTTGTGCAGTTGCAAACTGTGCCTGTTTTTTATAAGTATTTAGTCTGCTCTTGCGGTCTTTTAATTCTGTGATCGCCATTTTGGAGATTTGCTGTTTTAATTGTTTAGTGGCGGTTGCCAGTCTGGATTGCTGTTTGGCGATTTTGTCAACATAGACCTTTTTGAACGTGTTGGACATGTTTTCAATTTTGTAGATAGCGGAAGCCCACTTTTTCAGTTTATCTTGCAGAGCATGCAGATCCTTGAAATTGTTGATCACCTCCTGAAATTCGTTGCTTTTATACAGGCCCATTAAATATTGAGTATCTTTTGTGATGGGTAATAATCTGGTTTCGTTGAATGATTCCGGTCCGGTTTTTTCCATATTCTCCAGGATTGTTTTTGTAGTATGTCCTTTTTTGACTGATCGTATCACTGAATCAATGCGTTTTGACTCGGAGCGAAAAATTTCTATCGCAGTATTATAGTTTTTAACGGCCTGTTCAAAGCCACCCAATTCAGCATAGGCAAATGGAACGGCCAGTCTGGATTCAAGTACTGTGGGGTCGATTGGGTTGCGTTTAGACAGTTCCAGCCAGACGGCAAGTGATTGTTTGTATTTGTCGAGTTCGGCATAAACCAGGCCGAGATGCATTAATGCTTTATTGGAAAGTGGGCTGTCCAGTCTTATGTTTTGAAGGTAATCCTTTGCCTTGTCAGGATTTTTATTGCGTAAATATATGTATCCCAGTGTGTAGTTGGCTTTGTCTTTTAATGCTTTCATTTCAGACGTGTCCGGATCCATATGTGCAACAGTTTCCAGTTTTTTGATACCTCGCTCATCTTGTTCAAGACGGACCAGCATGACACCCAGGTTATAGCGGCCATATGCGGCCCATTCAGAGCTGCCTCGTGTGTTCTCCAGTACCTCGATGGCCTGCTTGAACTTGTTTTGACTCATCAGAATCTGTGCTTGAAATACCTCGCGTTCACGTGAAAGTTTATTGCTGATATTTTTGTTAAGTTTGAACAGGGTGTTTTGCGCGGCCTTGGTGTCTCCTGCACGAAAACGTGCTTTGGCGATGTCCATCCATAAAACATTTTTATTTCTGATTTCATCTGTTGGCATGCTCTTTGGTAGTGCATTTAATATTTTTTCGGCCTCTTCATGCATGCGAAACGTAATATAGGTATGGGCCAGTAATAATTCTCCCTGGTATCGCGCTTTGCCTTGTTTGTGCCGATAACGTTGGGAGATCAGGTGTCCGATTGCGGAGGAGTATTTTTTCTGATAAATATCAAACAAAACTGCCCTGATGTAGGGGCTTTGTTTGTTGTAAATTTCAAAGTCACTGTCACTTGCGCTGCACAGCGGTGAAATAACAAAGAGGGCACTGAAAAGCAGCAGCAAAAGAGGTGTGCGCACAATCCCGGCTTTGCTTATTTGATCACACATTAGTCCCACTCCTTTATTACAATCGTGGGACTGCCGAACACGCTTTCCAGTTTGAGTTCTATCGTTTTTGATTTCGAGGTTTTTTCAAACGTAAACGTTTTTTCGCCCTGGTATTGGTTGTCTTTTCCATTACCTCCAGAGAAATGGGCTGTAATCTGGTGTTTGCCCTCGGACAGGTTGGCAATGTGGAGGCGATGTGCGCCTCCCATGTGAAGGGCTTGCACTTCCTGGTCAGTATATTTCCTGCTGTGGACCACCTTGTCATCGAGTGAAAATTTGATTTCATTTAGTATAAAGCTCTTGTTTGTATCAAGAGACAAAAACACAGTGAGCTGAAAGCCTGGTGGTGTTAATAAGCCATCCTCCAGTTGCATTAGCGCTTCCCCAAGGCCTATTACATCTGTACTCAGCGTATTTTTTTTAGCGTTACCAGAGCCGGTTGTGGCTTTTGAACTTGGCAATCGAACGGCACCCATCCACGCCAGGTCAGAAAGAAATCGTCCGAGGTTAATCACTTCGTGTTTTAAAGTTTGCGTGTAGTCATCAAGGTGCTTGATACGCTTTTGTATCGTCGCTTTGTCTGATATTTCTTCTTTGGCGATGACCTGGCCAGCAGCAAAGAACAATGTGACGGTGATGAATATAAGGGATATTTTGTCTAACAACTTCAATGTCTTACCTTTCTACTTATTTGCCTGTGAATAGCTTGTATGGCTTGTTCTGGGTGAGAGGGGATGATATCAATTTTTTCCGGGGAGCGGGTGATTTTAACGCTAATTTTTCTATGAGGATAGCATCAAGTTGCTGAATTTATTAGTAATTAGCGATGCTAACCGGCTTTATTCATGTAATTTTTTATTTTATAGGTCCGGGCGGGAATGGCGAGGCTGGTGCTATTTAAGGCTTGTATTTCACCGCAAAGGCGCAAAGGACGCAAATTTTTTTTATTTAAAACCTGTTTCCGTCTTTCTTTGCGTCCTTTGCGCCTTTGCGGTGAACATTTTGTTTCCTGTTATTTTTTCGGTTGTTCAAGTTGGCAGCCGTCCAGATGTGCTGCGTTATTTTTTAAGACAAGCCGGTTTTCGGCGAACCAGCGTATAGCCGTCGGGTATATTTTATGTTCCTGTTCAAGCACGCGTGCTTGAAGGCTTTGCGTGGAATCGTTTTCTTTAACAGGTACCTGTGCCTGTATGATGATTGGACCGCCATCCAGTTCTGGTGTGACAAAGTGGACACTGGCACCATGTTGTTTTACGCCTTTGTCTAATGCCTGTTGATGCGTATTGAGTCCCGGGAACTGTGGTAATAAAGAAGGGTGAATATTCATCATGTGGCCAAGATAGTGATTGACGAAATCATCTGTCAAGATGCGCATGAAGCCGGCAAGTACGATGAGCTTCGGTTTAAATTGGTCAATGAGGTTTTGTAATGCAAGGTCAAAGTTCTGGCGATTTTCAAATTGTTTGTGATCGAGAACTTCTGTATGTATGCCAGCTTCGCGGGCACGTTGTAGTCCGTAGGCGTCGGGGTTGCTGCTGATAACGGCAACGATACTAACGGGTAGTTTTGCCTGTGTCGTATTGCTGTTCTTGCATGCGTCGATAATAGCTTGCAGGTTACTGCCATTTCCGGAAATCAGAATAACGATATTTATCATGGCGGGTCTGAATACGGCTAGCTAAAGACCACTTGTTCGCCATCCGCCTTAACGGTTTCCACTTCACCAATCACGGTCGCGCTTTCACCTGATTGATTTAAAATATCCAGGCTTTTATCCAGGTCTGTTTCTTTAATGATAACGACCATGCCGATGCCGCAGTTAAATGTGCGGTACATTTCTTCGTCGCTAATGGCGCCCTGTTCCTGTATCCAGTCGAAAATGGCCGGACGTTTCCAGGCATTGGACTGAATGTGTGTGCTGCAATCGGCAGGTAAAATGCGTGGTAAATTTTCCAGCAGTCCGCCACCGGTAATATGACAGAGTCCATGTACATTGATTTGCTCAAGGAGTGCCAATATTGATTTCACATAAATGTGGGTAGGGCAAAGCAGGGTTTCTCCCAGTGTCTTGCCATTGAAATCGGCGGTTAACGGGACACCGGACTTCTCGATGACTTTTCTGATAAGAGAATAACCATTCGAATGCGGGCCGGATGAGGCCAGCCCTACGAGAACATCACCCGCAGAAACTTTGGAACCATCAATCACATTTTCTTTTTCAACAATCCCGACACTGAAGCCTGCAAGATCATAGTCATCTTGCTGATACATGCCAGGCATTTCTGCCGTTTCCCCGCCAACCAGTGCGGCCCCGGCTAATTCACATCCTTTACTGATGCCTTTGATGACTTCTGTTGCCAGATTAACATCCAGTTTTGCCGTTGCCAGATAATCAAGAAAGAACAGCGGTTCAGCACCCGCAACAATGATGTCATTAACGCACATAGCGACCAGGTCAATACCGATGGTGTCATGTATGCCGGTCTGTTTGGCCAGTAACAGTTTTGTGCCCACGCCGTCGGTGCCTGATACCAGTATTGGCTGCCGGTATTTATCAAGCGGGAGCTCGAAAAGTGCACCGAAACCACCCAGGCCGGCCATCACGCCTGGTCGGTGTGTTTTCGCCGCCAGTGGTTTTATATTTTCTACTAGCTGGGCGCCTGCATCGATATTAACGCCAGCATCTCGGTAACTTAATGATTCCCCGGTGGGGTGTTTATTTGAACTCAATGGGTTAGCCGCCTGTTGCTATTGATTTAGCCCGCCTTTCTCACCAGGGGGCGAGATGCTCGCTTAGAGATTTGATCGTACAAGGGATTTTCTGAGGGAGCGCAATACAGGTCGTATTGCCGACTGAAGAAAATCCCTTGTACGATCAAAGATCAAGCGAGAGCTCGTCATCCTGGTGAGAAAGGCGAGCTAGAGGCGCTATGGTATCCATCCTGTATTGTGACTGCAAACCTGAATCCATGCGTGCAGTATAGGGGGTTAAACTTGACTTCTCCTGAGTGCTCTAATAGCGTGCCAGTTATGAACCTAAAATACGCCAGTTTATTAATCCTGTTTTTACTGACACTGATCCGAGTCATGGTATCTCCAGCCTATGCTGTTGATATTAAAGGAGTCTATGAAGCTGAAGTGCCGGTTTTCAAGCAAGGCAAGAAAGAGAGAAAGCAGGCAATGCGTAGTGGCTTACTCGAGGTTTTAATCAAGGTTTCCGGTTCCAGCGAAATTCCTTTAACTCCCGGGATTCCTGATGTGTTGGATAAAGCGGCCAGCTATGTCCAGCAGTATCGTTACCGGAGTTGGCCCGCTGACCGGCCTGTTCCCCAGGTTGCCGAAGGTGAAAAGACGCCTAAACGGGTGTTATGGGTCCGCTATGACAAACAGGCCGTTAATAAAATATTGCAGAATCAGGGTTTTCCTATCTGGGGCCGTTCGCGACCCTCGGTATTGATCTGGCTGGCGGTTGAAGATGGGGGGGAACGCTATTTGCTCGGTAATGATAGCAATGAAGAGTTAAAAAGCCTGATGCAGCTTGAAGCAAAAAAACGCGGATTACCGGTATTATTTCCCTTGCTGGACCTGCAGGATCAGGTTGCGATACGTGTTTTTGACGTATGGGGAGATTTTCAGGAAGAAATCCTCCAGGCCTCCGGACGTTACCAGACCAAGGCTGTTTTAAGTGGTCGACTATTCAGGGATGATTATGAAGGTTGGCGGGCGAAATGGACCTTGTACGAAGGTGACAACAGGGCAGACTGGGAGTCGGCGGGTATTTCGCAGGATTATATTTTTGCCGATGCTATCGATGGTGTTGCAAGTGTGTTGTCGGCGAAGTATGCGCAAATCGTTGATGAGTCAACCAGGGATGCCTTCTTTATTTCAGTCAAGGATGTTAACAGTCTGGCTGATCATGCACGGATTGCCCGTTATCTGGCATCGCTTGCGTCGGTAGAACATGCGAGTGCTATTGAGTTTGACGCTGCGAATGCAGTATATCGTCTTGATATTAACGGGGCAGAGCAAGGCGTGGTGCGCACTATTGAATTGGGCAATGTGCTGGTTGCAGTACAGCAGGATGGAATGTCCATTGACCCGCAAACACCCAATAGAGCCGATCGGGTTTACCGATTATTACGATGACACGACGCGATATTCCCAACATCATCAGTATTTTAAGAATTATGCTGACGGTGCCAGTCGTTGTGTTATTGCTAAAGGAACAATTTGGTGTAGCTTTGCTGTTGTTTGCGATAGCAGGGGCATCAGATGGTCTGGATGGTTTTCTCGCGAAGCACTATGGCTGGGAAAGCCGGCTGGGAAGCATACTCGATCCTGTTGCAGATAAACTGCTACTAGTCTCTTCCTTCCTGACGCTGGGCTGGTTAGGCATCATCCCGTTTTATCTTGTTGTTGTTGTCCTGGCAAGAGACCTGGCCATCTTTGCAGGTGCGCTTGCGTTTCATTGGTTGATTGGTACTTATGAGATGGTACCGACAATAGTGAGCAAAATTAATACGTTTTTTCAGATTGTACTGGTAGTAGCAATCGTCTTTTCATTAAGCTTGTTTGCTCTGCCAGGCTGGTTGATACATAGTTTGATTTATATTGTATTAATCACTACCATTTTAAGCGGTATTGATTATGTCTGGACCTGGGGGAACACGGCGATCAAGGAATACCGGAAAAAGACAGGATTAGAGCCGCATGACTGAGTCACGACGATGGCTTATTTTGGCCGGCATTTCAGTTACGGCCGTTTTGCTTTATTTTCTCGCGCCGGTGCTCATGCCTTTTCTGATGTCTGCCTTGTTTGCTTATTTAGGCGATCCATTGGTCGATCGTCTGGAAACCTTCCGGATGCCTCGTACGCTTGCGGTTGTCATTGTATTTATATTTATATTTACTGTTGTATTAGTGATTCCGATTATAATTGTGCCCTTGCTGGAACAACAGATATCCTCGTTTATTGCCAAATTGCCTGCTCATCTGGCCTGGATTCAAGCAGAAATCGTTCCTCGTATAGCAAACTTTCTCGGTGTGGATGAGTATCAGTTTGATATTGCTCAGTTTCAGAGTATTGCATTGGAGAACTGGAAAAAAGCGGGCGGTATAGCGACATCGATTTTATCCTACGTCAAGCAGTCCGGGTTAGCGATGATTGCTATCATGATCAATATTGTCCTTGTGCCGGTGGTTACTTTTTATTTGCTACGCGATTGGGATATTTTGATTGAGCGAATTCGGGAATTGATTCCACGTAAACATGAAACAAATGTGGTGCGTCTGGCACGTGAATCAGATGAAGTGTTGGGTGCATTTTTACGAGGGCAAATTACCGTGATGTTTTGTCTGGGCACTGTTTATTCGCTGGGGTTATGGCTGGTAGGCCTCGAAGTCGCGTTACTTGTCGGCATGATTGCCGGTCTGGTCAGTTTCGTGCCTTATCTTGGATTTATCGTCGGGATTGTACTGGCGAGTGTTGCTGCATTTATGCAGTTTCATGAATTTTTGCCGCTGGTTTGGGTTGCCCTGGTATTTGGTGTTGGTCAGATGCTTGAAGGTATGCTGCTCACACCACTGCTCGTGGGTGACAAGATAGGCATGCACCCGGTTGCTGTTATTTTTGCTATTATGGCAGGCGGGCAATTATTTGGTTTTGTCGGTATTTTGCTAGCGTTGCCTGTTGCCGCTGTTGTGATGGTCATGTTGCGTTTTGCACATGAGAATTATATCAGTAGTAAGCTTTATTCCAGTTAATCTTGATCGCATTAATGAATTTCTGACTCATCATTTCTTATGGCAACTCAATTACCCCTTAATATTGAATTAAACGATAGTCATTCATTCGAGAATTATTATTCGGGTCCCAATCAGCAGATTGTTGAATACTTTCAACAATTATTCGTGGAGGATGGGGGGCAACTTGTTTATATCTGGGGTGGTGAAGGGGCAGGGAAAAGCCATCTTGTGCAGGCCTTGTGCCGATATTTTTCAGTGAGTGGAAAGGCCGCATTTTATTTGCCATTAAAAAACAAACAGAATTTCTCTGAAGCGGTGTTTGAAAACCTGGAAAACATGTCTCTCGTTGTTATCGATGATATTGACCAGATCATCGGTGACGCGGTCTGGGAAGAAGCCTTATTTCATTTTTATAATCGTGTTAAGGATAATCAGGGTTGTCATTTAATTATTTCGGGTGATGCCGCACCAGATGAACTGGGAGTTTCCCTGGCAGATCTTGCATCCCGTCTTCTCTGGGGGATGGTATTTCATATAAAGGTGTTAAACGACCAGGATAAGTTAAAAGCACTACAACAGCGCGCACATTGCCGCGGCCTGGCACTATCCGATGAAGTGGCCAGATATTTGCTAAACAATTGCCCGCGTGATTTGCCCTACCTTTTCGGCTTGTTAGACAAGCTGGACCAGGCATCCCTGGTCGCTCAACGAAAACTAACCATACCGTTTATCAAAACCCTGCTTTAATAAATCTCTTTTATTCACCGCAAAGGCGCAAAGGACGCAAAGTTTTTTGTGTTTAAAAATCAATTGTTAAGTTTTCTTTGCGTCCTTTGCGTCCTTTGCGCCTTTGCGGTGAGATCAAGGTTGTTAGTGTAAGTTATATGTAAGTGGGTGACTGATAGCTTACAGTGCTGCTAAATAATAATAAAAAAGGAGAATAATCACATGTATGAACAATATCCCTGGTATTCCCGGCATAAATCAGCAGTTGATACCGTTGCTCGTTGTTTATCAATTGAAGTCAGCGAGTTGTTGCTCGTTCTGGATAAAAAAATCAGCAAAACGCATTTTTCTGCAAGCAGTGGACAACGTGTTCTTGATATTACAATCCAAAATCAGGAATTGACGGATAAAAATCGGTTTCCACTATCTGTGTGATAAAGCAGGGAGAAAGATAACAGGGTACAGGGTAAAGAAAACCAGTAATCGGTTTCAATCCTTTCCCCTGTTCCCTGTTTTATTCTAACTTCGCTGCCGTTTGTGCAAGTCGTTTTCCCAGTGCAATGGATAAACGTTTTTCTTCTTCACTGATGGGCTTGTTGTCGGTGCCTGCCAGGTGGCTGGCACCATAAGGTGTGCCGCCGGTCGTTGTATGGCGCAAATCTGCTTCAGTGTAGGGTAGCCCCAATAAAAGCATGCCATGGTGCAGTAATGGCAACATCATGCTAAGCAAGGTGCTTTCCTGGCCCCCGTGAAGGCTGGATGTGGACGTGAAAACAACAGCGGGTTTTCCTGCCAGGCTGCCCGAGAGCCAAAGCGGACTTGTGCTGTCGATGAAATATTTTAGTGCTGCGGCCATATTTCCGAAACGGGTCGGGCTGCCAAGCGCGAGACCGGCACATTCTTTAAGGTCATCGTGACTGACATAGGGTGCGCCCTCTTTCGGAATAGTATCTTCAGTTGCTTCACACACCGTTGAAATGGGTGGAACAGTTCGGATTCTTGCCTGCATGCCTGGCACCTCTTCAATGCCGCGCGCAATCAACTGGGCAATATTTCGCGTGGCGCCGTGACGACTATAATAGAGGACGAGTATGTCTGCCATTACAGGATCTCCAATATCGTTTCGGGTGGTCGGCCCAGCGCGGCCTTGCCATTGGTGATGACAATGGGTCTTTCAATTAAAATCGGGTTTTGTATCATCGCATCGATTAGCGCTTCATCAGATAAGTCCGGGTTATCCAGATTCATTTCACGGTAAACCTGTTCTTTGTGACGCATGAGGTCACGGGGTTTTAAGCCCAGTAAGGCCAGAATATCTTTGAGTTCGGGTTTGTCTGGAGGTGTATTCAGATATTCAATGATGGTGGGTTGAAGATCCTTATCATTTAACAATTCCAGTGTTTGCCTTGATTTGGAGCAGTGAGGATTGTGGTAAATTTTGATATCCAAGATTCAGGTCCTTTCGTTAGTTCTTTAAAAAGAGGTGATTTTATAAGAAATTCTCTAATACTTCCAATATCTTACCTCATCAATATGGGTGCCTGGCCAGCCAGCAATAAAATTAAAGAAAAGCATTAACTTACCGTTATAAAGTGTATTGAAGTCTTTGAGTTTCGTCTTTGTGTCTTGATGGGCGAAATGATCATCCGGCGCCACCCACCACGAGTGCCCGATGTAAAACAGGTTAGCCAATAACAGTTGAATCAAGGCCGAGGTAAGACGATGAATACATTGAAAATGAATAGATGGGTTGGACTGCTGATCGTCATGACAATCGCGGTATCAGGTTGTGCAGAATACAGTGTGCAAAAAAATGATAGCGGCATGTCAGCAGCAGATAAAACGCCAGCCAAGGCAGCTCAAACTGCTAAATCGGATAAGCAGGCCCACACGACTGAAGAAGTCAAGGCGGCGATCGCAGAAGCGAAAATGGCATCCAAACGAGCAGAAGAGGTTGGCGGTCTCTGGCGTGATACCAGTAAGTTAATCAAAAAAGCCGAAGCTGCATTGAAGAAAAATGATGCTGACAAGGCGTTCAAGGTCGCCAATATCGCAAAAGAACAGTCTGAGCTGGCATTGAACCAGACATATCTGGAAAAAGCGAACCATACAATTGGGCGTGTTAAAACCATGATGCGCAAAGATGATGCGAAGATGTCAGCGCGTGTCAATGAAGCAGAAGCAGCCTACCTCAATGAAGAGGGTGAGCTGGCCTATGTACAGGCACAGGCTATGCTCGAAGAAGTGAATAATCCGCAGAAAATGCAGGTCGCTGATAAAGTTGAAGCAGCAACTACTACTACTGTAGCCCCGCAAGCCTCAACAGAGTCGAAAACAATGGAAGCTGCACCTGCTGCGGTTACCATCAATGTTACCCAATCAGGTAATAGTGAAATGGGTCTGGATGATGAGTATCAAGTGGTCTCCGGCGACAGTCTATGGGGTATATCGGGAAAATCGGCAATTTATGATAATCCGTATCAATGGCCATTGATCTATAAAGCGAACCGACAGAAGATTGCTGATCCTGATTTGATCCGTCCGGGACAAGTATTGGGCATCAATCGCGGCGCATCAGAAGCAGAGATCAACGCGGCTGTTAATCATGCAAAAAAACGTGGTGCATGGTCTTTGGATGAAGCTGAAGCTAATGATCAGACTTATCTGGCAGGCGACGATATTGCGACCCGATGAGTATTTAAGGCATCTCTGATTAAAACCTGAAGTTACAAATTCAAAATAAAAGGCCTCATTTATCAATGAGGCTTTTTTTTTGCACAGGGACGTGCTTATGTCTCGTGAGGGCAGGACGCCCGGAGAGACTCTGACCTTCAATTGCCTCAATATAAAAACAAAGCCCCCAAATCAGCAAACTTCCACGCTTATGTCTCGTGAGGGCAGGACGCCCGGAGTGACCGTCCAAAGCGATTTGTTTTTATCCCCATTTTTTAAGATAATTCCCTCCAGTATCCTGGTAGCGATTCACAATATGTTTATATCTTGTTGTGAATTGATGTTGTATTGTGCGGGTGAGATAACTCAAAGGTGTTATGAATGAAAACAATTGAACATTTATTTGAAAGTGCTTTATGGAAAAGCCGGTTTGTAGTGCTGTTCGCAGTGATTGCCAGCCTGGTAACTGCATTTGCGATGTTTTATATGGCGACCGTTGATGCTTTTTATATGATTGCTCACCTGGGCGGATACGCTTCCCCTGAATTGTCAGCTGAAGCCAGGAATGTGTTGCGCGGCGTGTCGGTGACACATGTTGTTGAAATTATCGATGGTTATTTACTGGCAACGGTATTGCTGATTTTTGCATTGGGTCTGTATGAGCTGTTTATCAGTCCCATTGACGTGGCCATCAATTCAGACACGGCCAGTAACGTATTATTAATAAACAGTCTGGATGATCTTAAAAATCGTCTGGCCAAAGTGATCTTAATGATTCTGGTTGTGAAATTTTTTGAGCACGCAATCAGTATGAAATTTGCGACTCCTCTCGACTTGCTTTATTTATCCGGCGGTATTGCCCTGATTGGACTGGCGCTTTATTTGTCTCATGCCGGTGAAAGCCATGCGGCGCATGGTAAAGAAAAATAAGACCTTTTTACCACGGAGAACACGGGGCGCACGGGGAAGAACAATTATTTTTAAAACAAGGTTTACCACGGACGAATACATGGAAGTATGAAGGTAGGGCAACGCAGGACGCAGTTGCCGAGGTCACGGAGAAAAGCAATTTGGTTTTAGTCCCCTTTCCCTTTGGGAGAGGGGAAGTTTGAATTCAAGTCTATCATTTCTTTTTCATTCCTCCCCTCATCCCAGCCTTCTCCCAGAGGGAGAAGGAGCTTAAAACAATATTCTTTTCTCCGTGACCTCCGTGGTTAATCCTGTTTTTAATCTTTAAATCCTTTACCCCGTGCGCCCCGTGGTAAAATTTAGTTGACCTTAACAGGAATGCTGGCGATACGATTACGCCATTCGGCCGGGCCTGAACTGTGGATGGAATCGCCTGTTGAGTCGACTGCTACGGTGACGGGCATGTCCTTGACCTTGAATTCATATACCGCTTCCATGCCCAGTTCAGGGAAGGCGATGACCCGGGCGGATTTGATGGCTTTAGATATTAAATAGGCGGCGCCACCCGTTGCGATCATATAGACAGAACGGTGTTGTTTGATCGATTTAATCGTGTCAGGTCCGCGTTCTGCTTTGCCGATCATGCCCAATAAACCTGTTTTTTCCAGCATCACATCAGTGAATTTGTCCATGCGTGTTGCTGTTGTGGGGCCGGCAGGTCCTATTGTTTCGTTTTGTGCTGGATCCACCGGGCCGACGTAGTAGATGAAACGGTTGGTGAAATCCAGTCCGTCGGGTAAAGGTTTGTTGTTCGCAATCAGGTCGGCGATTCGTTTGTGTGCGGCATCCCTGCCTGTGAGTAAGGTGCCAGAGAGCAGCAAGGTTTCACCGGCTTTCCATTGGCTGATGTCTTTATGAGTCAGGGTGTCGAGATTGACTGACACGGAGTCGGGGCTTGCCTTCCATGTGATATTTGGCCAATGACTTAAATCAGGTGGATCAAAGCGGGCCGGACCTTCCCCGGTGAGCTCAAAACTGATATGACGCGTGGCGGCACAATTCGGGATGAGTGCAATCGGCTTTGAGGTGGCGTGGGTCGGGTAATCAAGAATTTTTACATCCATGACCGTGGTCAAACCGCCGAGTCCCTGTGCGCCGATGCCAAGGGCGTTCACTTTTTTATAGAGTTCCAGGCGCAGGGCTTCCAGAGAGGTTTTTGCACCACGTGCTTTTAATGCCTGGATATCGATGGGTGCCATTAGGCTTTCTTTAGCAAGTAACATCGCTTTTTCTGCGCTGCCACCGATGCCGATACCAAGTATGCCGGGTGGACACCAACCAGCACCCATTAGAGGGACCTTGTTCAATACCCATTCAACAATATCATCCCCCGGATTCAGCATGGCCAGCTGGGCCTTGTTTTCTGAGCCGCCCCCTTTGGCGGCGACGGTAATGTGGATTTTATCGCCCGGCACTACCTCGGTGTGAATGACTGCTGGCGTGTTGTCGCCAGTATTTTTACGCTCACCGGCCGGGTCGCTGACGATTGAGGCGCGTAACGGATTTTCCCGGTTGGTATAAGCAAGCCTGACGGCGTGATTGACCATCTCATCGATACCCAGTTGGGTATCCCATTGTATTGCCATACCGATTTTTAAAAAGACGATAACGATGCCAGTATCCTGGCAAAGCGGCCGATGGCCTTCGGCGCACATTCTAGAGTTGATTAATATTTGTTCGATTGCTTGCCGGGCTGCGGGCGCCTCTTCGGTTTCATAGGCGCGCACTAGCCCATCTATATAGTCAGTTGAGTGATAATACGAGATGTATTGCAACGCATCTGCAATGCTTTCGATGAAATCTTCTTGTTTTATTGTGGTCATTTACTGGCTCTGATCAACGATTTAATAATTAGACAGGCGCTAGGGAAAATCATTTCACCGCAAAGGCGCGAAGAACGCAAAGATTTTATAGTAAATACCTCGTACTTGTTTTTCTTTGCGTTCTTTGCGCCTTTGCGGTGAAATTATCTACAAAATGTATGGTTAAGGCCTGCTTTGTCTAATAAGCAGCCAGTTTGCCCGGTCTCAATCTTGACGAATTGAGGCAGATAAGTTATTGACACTCGGTGAGGTATTTTGCACAATACGCCGCTTATGTTCGCTGGAGGGGTTCCCGAGTGGTCAAAGGGATCAGACTGTAAATCTGACGGCTCAGCCTTCGGAGGTTCAAATCCTCCCCCCTCCACCATGAAAGTGGAGGAAAATCAGTCTGTTGAAGTGATTATCGCCTTTTGTTTTTGTTACAGAGGTGAGGCAGATTGGCTAGTAAGCGGATCAAAGAACAAAGCGGTAATAAGCGGTAAACAAGTTTGTTGAGTAGTTGGGCTGACTGGTGCTTAACACCAAAGTGCGCAGCGGGTGTAGTTCAATGGTAGAACTCCAGCCTTCCAAGCTGATCATGACGGTTCGATCCCGTTCACCCGCTCCAAATTTAGAGCAGGTATTTAGAGCAGGTAACAGATAACAGGGTAAAGATAAAAGTAATCATTTGGGACGCAGGGCGACTGTTCTGAAATTCCAGTTTTAAACTTTTACCTTTACCCTGTTATCTTTTACCTGTTTTAAGCCCATATAGCTCAGCGGTAGAGCACTTCCTTGGTAAGGAAGAGGTCTCCGGTTCAAGTCCGGATATGGGCTCCAGTATGAGCCTGATTTTTGGATGCCAGGCTTAAGGATTTTACTGGTTCGATTGTGTTGATTTGTAACTGTTTTACACTTTATTTTTCTTTTTTTAATATTTAGTTCGAGAGGGTTTTCCACATGTCCAAGGAAAAATTTGATCGTAGTAAACCCCATGTCAATGTGGGTACGATAGGTCACGTCGATCATGGTAAAACGACGTTAACAGCAGCGTTGACAAAAGTGTTGGCGGAAGCGCATGGCGGTGAAGTCAAAGCATTTGATCAAATTGATAATGCACCTGAAGAACGCGAGCGCGGCATCACGATTGCCACCTCCCATGTTGAGTATGAAAGTGAGAAACGCCATTATG
>JAUWSG010000063.1 GCA_030610155.1 Gammaproteobacteria bacterium | reverse complement strand
CTGTTTTTTCTTCGCTAAAACTAACGGCCAGGCCAGGACACAAAACCGCCTTGGCCCGCAATACATGTTTTAATTTTGAAACAGAAAATTTTACAGAGTCAAAGTACTTTGCATCCGGCCAGAAGCGCAATGTAGTACCCGTATTACGTTTGCCAACTTCACCAACGACTTCAAGTTTGGATGCACGATTTCCACTCTTAAACGCCATGTTATATTCCTTACCATCGCGTTTAATCCAGACTTCCAGGTGTTTGGAAAGTGCATTAACAACTGAAACACCCACACCGTGCAAACCACCTGAGAATTGATAATTTTTGTTGGAGAATTTTCCGCCGGCATGGAGAAGGGTCAGAATAACTTCAACACCCGGTTTTTTTTCAACAGGGTGTTTGTCTACCGGCATACCTCTGCCATCATCGGTGACAGAAAGTGAACCATCTTTATAAAGAACCACATCAATATTCTTCGCGTAGCCCGAAACAGCTTCATCAACGCTGTTGTCGATTACTTCTTGAGCAAGATGATTGGGCCGTTCAGTCTGGGTATACATCCCCGGTCTTTTGCGGACCGGATCCAGACCCGATAATATTTCTATTGAAGATGCATCGTACGCACTGCTCATAGCACCGATATTCCTCTTGGATTTTTACTCTTGGATTTCTAAAAGCCGGATAAGTGTACCGTGACAAACAGGATTAAGCGAGTATCAATTCAGATCTTGTTTTGATCAGGCTATTTAATAGCCCCCCGGAGACGGTATTGTCCGCCGGATAAAAAACACACCTTGTGAAATGTTTCAGGAAAAATACATCACGAGCATGAGCACGCACAGACAAGGTACCCGGGTTTAACTCAGCAACAAGTTATTCAAAAATGATACCGTATTCATGCAATTAGCAACTAATCGATATCATGCACCAGGGAATGTCTGACATCTTCTGATACAGGATCGATCTTGTGACTGCAGGCTGAATGATCAACACCCATACTGATAGGCGCGCCACCCTTTACCGCTATGGCCATATCCTCTGTCAACTCAAAGCGCAAGAAATGGACAGCAGATGTTTTTTCTTCCGATTCCCGTTCCAGATCCTCATCTGCAATCGCCCATACCGGACCTAATGCAGCAACTTTCACCCAGATTTTGTCCTCTATACCCATTAATTTTTCCAACGCCTGTTTACGCTGGTCGACATCTTCATATTCAATCATCATGGTCGCTTTCCAGTTACTGCCATCAGGAATCAGCGGGTTATAGGCAGCCAGTTCTTCTTCTATGCCCTCGGCATCAAATATTTTTTCAATGCGCAACATTTCCTGAACCTGGTATTGCATGGTGAGATGATCTTCAAAATACAAAGCAACATGTTCGCCAAGCTGAACACGTCGGTTTTTTTTATGCGCCATGACCTGCGTACGAAATTCAGACCGAATATCTGAATACTTTTCCAGATTGTATAAACTTTCCCGTGTTAATTTATGCATAACTTAAATCCTTGCCTTAAAAATTAGTGTTATAACCCATAAGCAATACGTATCAGAGTCAAAGGATGAGTGGGGGTTTTATTTCCTTCCAGCCCATTTTCTATCTGGTGCCCGGCCATCGGACAATCACTGGAATAATAATCCGGTCCTGCCTTCCTGACCCGGTCTATAACCGGCGCGGCAATCTTCATGGATGCTTTGTGGAACTCTGTTTTAACCGCATAAGTACCATCATGCCCGGAACATCTTTCTATTGTATCAATCGTGGTATCAGGCACCAACTGTAATAAATCACGGGTTTTTAACCCGATATTTTGCACCCGCTGATGGCATGCAACATGATACGAAATATTCCCAAGCGGCGTTTTGAAATCGGTTTTCAGTTTGCCTTCCTTATGACGCAACATCAGGTATTCAAAAGGATCAAAAATCGCCTCTTTAACTTTTGCCACTGCGGCATCGTCAGGAAACATGAGCGGCAATTCCTGTTTGAACATTAATACACAGGACGGAATGGGGGCGACGATGTCCCAGCCATCATCAACCAGTTTTTCAAGTTCAGCAATATTGTCATTCTTGGCCTGCTCCACTGCCTCCAGGTCACCCAGCTCCAGCTTGGGCATACCGCAACAACGTTCCTTTGAAGCCAAAGTCACTGCGATATCGTTATGCTCGAAAATAGCGAGCAGATCTTCCCCAAGATGCGGCTCATTATAATTGCCATAACAGGTCGTGAATAAAACAACTTTTCCTTTTGTTTTTGATGTTGCTACAGCTGATATTTCTTTAACCGGTCTGGATTTCACCCGTTTACGTAAAGTATTACTTTCATAAACAGGAATAACGGCATCCGGATGCACACCCAGAACGACATCAAGTACTTTTCTTGCGGCGGGAATTTTGTTGGCTGTATTGACGATTTGCGACACAACAGGCGTACTGGCCAGCTTACCAACACTGTCTGTGCTGGTTAATACCTTGTCGCGGAATTTGATATCGCCCTTTTTGTGTTTGATAGCTTTACCGCGCAACATAAGATGAGGGAAATCAACATTCCATTCATGTGGCGGGACATAAGGACATTTGGTCATGTAACAAAGATCACACAAATAACAATGATCGATGACTTTCCAGTAATCCTGTTTTGCAACACCGTCCACTTCCATGGTGCTCGACTCATCCACCAGGTCAAACAAGGTAGGAAATGATTTACACAACATGACGCAACGCCGGCAACCATGACAAATGTCATAGACCCGCTCAAGCTCCTGGTAGAGCGCATCTTCGTTATAAAAATCGGGGTCTTTCCAGTTGAGGGGATGACGGGTAGGCGCTTCGAGACTGCCTTCGCGTTTTTCTTTCATGGCTTTGACTTCCGTAGTCGATATAAACCGGAATTCACCGCAAAGGCGCAAAGGACGCAAAGGAATAAAGATTTTTAATTTAAAAAACCTTTGCGTCCTTTGCGCCTTTGCGGTTTACGATCTTGGTCTTTGTAGTTACGACCTTAAAAAATCAGTCGAGACTATCTAATGCTTTCTGGAAACGGTTGGCATGAGAACGTTCCGCTTTTGCCAATGTTTCAAACCAGTCAGCAATTTCATTGAAGTCTTCATCGCGTGCTGCTTTAGCCATGCCAGGATACATATCGGTATACTCGTGAGTCTCACCCGCAATCGCCGCCTTCAGATTGTCGCTTGTCCCACCTATTGGTAAGCCCGTTGCAGGGTCACCACATTCTTCCAGATATTCCAGATGTCCGTGTGCGTGGCCTGTTTCACCTTCCGCGGTAGAGCGAAAAACAGCCGATACATCGTTATATCCTTCAACATCTGCTTTTGCTGCAAAATAGAGATAACGACGGTTAGCCTGTGATTCCCCGGCAAATGCATCTTTTAAATTTTGTTCTGTTTTACTACCTTTGAGTCCCATGGTATATCCTCCTTTTGAGAAATAATTATTCAGATAATCAATATGTTAAGATATTCCTTTCTTTCATACCCACTAAAACATAGTCCATTACTCTGGAAATTAGAATGATTCCAAATTACAGGAATACGATATAGTAACACCATACGAATTGTCAACAACCCCCATGTTATTTATACGTCAAACAAAAAATTAGTTGCTTAAAAAATAGCTGTTCAATCAGATCGATTGACCCAATTATACCTCATAGGGTATTTTACTGATAAAAATCATTAGAGAATCAATGCTGACGTGGCCAAAAAAACCAAACAACCCGATTTTGAACAGTCTCTGGCGGATCTGGAGACGATTGTAAATAATATGGAAAAAGGCGACATGAGTCTGGAAGAATCGCTGCAAGCATTCGAAAACGGCATTAACCTGACGCAATCCTGCCAAAAATCATTAAAAGAAGCAGAACAAAAAGTCGAAATCCTGATTAAAAAAAGTGGTACCAAAAGCTTTGAGCCCTTTGAAGAGGATGAAGGTGATGAATAATCACATTTATCGTTATAACCGCCTGTTTTCCCGGCAACCTTAATCTCCGCACGCGGAATAACCCTGATCTAAGGAACCTCTGATTAATTCATGAAACAATGTATTATGTCTGAAAGCTTCAAACTCAGCGTTGCGAAACTTGCAAATATTCCCGATATTCGCTACGTTTCGCGCCTCGATTTTGAAGCTTTCAGACAGAATCCATTCGTCTCAGAATAAATCAAAGGTTCCTTAACTAAATAATTTAATCACTGTGCCACTAAACGAATACCTGCAAACCTACAAAGCTCGCGTAGAAAGAGCCCTGGATCACTGGCTTCCACCCGCCACGACCTTGCCGACCCGACTTCATGAGGCCATGAGGTACTCGACCCTGGCTGGCGGCAAATATATCCGACCCGCGTTGGTTTATGCGACCGGTAGTGCCCTGGGAGTCGCTTATAAAAGCCTGGATGGTTCCGCCTGCGCTGTCGAAATAGTCCATGCCTATTCACTGATCCATGATGATTTACCGGCAATGGATGATGACGACTTACGCCGTGGCCGTCCTACCTGTCATAAAGCATTTGACGAAGCAACCGCCATACTCGCCGGTGATGCATTACAGTCTCTGGCATTTCATATTCTTGTACATGATCAACAAATGATCCGGGATACAGAAATCAGGTTGAAAATGATTGATACGCTCGCCCTTGCCTGCGGCTCGCGCGGTATGGCGGGCGGGCAAGCCATCGATCTGGATGCTACCGGCAAAGAATTAACGCTGGCTGAGCTGGAAAATATGCATATTCATAAAACCGGCGCATTGATACGTGCCAGTGTCATTCTGGGTGGTTTGAATCAACCGGGAATCGACAACGCCGTACTTGAAAAACTCGATCATTATGCCAAATGCATTGGCCTGGCATTTCAAATTCAGGATGACATTCTGGATGTTGAAAGTGACACCGAAACACTTGGAAAAACACAAGGTGCAGATGCCGCACAAAACAAAGTGACCTACCCTAGCCTGGTCGGCCTTAAAAAAGCCAAGGAAATGGCGCTTGAGTTGCATGAACAAGCACTGGAAAGTCTTGCCGGCATGGATGACCGGGCCAATCAACTCCGCTGGTTATCCGAGTTCATCATCGGCCGACGTAAGTAATCCCCTCCACCGTCTAATAGCTACACACTTAACGAAAGGCTGCACCGCAAAGGCGCAAAGAACGCAAAGAAAAAAATTTTGCTTTGAAAATCATTCAAACGGCCTTCTAAACAACCAGGGTCCGTCTTCATGATTCTTGAATCCTGTGCTTATCAGGTGATTTTTTAATTTAAGCATTCTTTGCGCTCTTGTCGCTCCGCACACGCTACGGACTCCTGTCCTCTCGCGATATAAGTACATCCTTGTACAAAATCCATGTGCTCACGCGACATAAGAACATCCCTGTTCAAATGCGCCTTTGCGGTGAAATGACTTTTTCGTGTATAGTAGACTAATCCTCTAAATTAAGTCGCTGAATTAAAAGCAGAATTTCCAACCCCGCTTCAACGTCCCGCCGCACGAAACAGTTTCTTTTTACTTGCATCACTTTCACTAAAGCGTCATCATTGCCGATTAGCAAGAGTTTACTTAACATCTGATTTTACTTAATACTTTTTTCAGCCAAAAGCCCAATCTAAAGCATGCCGGATTCCTTACTCGATACAATTGACACGCCAGAACAACTACGCGAACTTGCGCAATCTGATCTGGTGAGTTTGGCTGACGAGGTACGTCAATTTCTCATCCAGTCGGTAAGCAAAACAGGGGGGCACTTGTCCTCCAGCCTGGGTACTGTTGAACTCACCATTGCGTTGCATTATGTTTTTAACACACCTGATGATCACCTGGTGTGGGATGTTGGTCATCAAGCATATCCTCACAAAATATTAACGGGTCGCAAAAACCGGATGTCCACCATCCGGCAAAAAGATGGGCTGGCAGGTTTTCTGAGTCGTTCGGAAAGTCCTTATGACGCCTTTGGCGCCGGACACTCCAGCACATCAATCAGTGCAGCCCTGGGGTTGGCACTGGCCGCTCAGCGAGAAGGCAGCGATAGCAAATCGATTGCAATTATTGGTGATGGCGCAATGACCGCCGGTATGGCTTTCGAAGCCATGAATCACGCGGGTGATGTCGATGCCAATTTACTTGTCATTCTCAATGATAACGATATGTCTATCTCACCCAATGTGGGTGGGATGTCGAACTATCTGGCAAGAATATTATCCGGTCGACTTTATTCATCCGTACGTGAAAGCAGCAAAAAAGTCCTCGGTGTAATGCCCACCATGTGGGAACTGGCACGACGCACAGAGGAACATGTCAAGGGCATGGTCATCCCCGGCACCCTGTTTGAAGAACTCGGCTTTAACTATATTGGCCCGATTGATGGCCACGATATGGACACACTGGTTTCCACGCTGACAAATCTTAAATCACTAAAAGGCCCGCGTTTTTTACACATTGTGACCAAAAAAGGTAAAGGTTATGCGCCTGCAGAAAACAATCCCTGCGACTTTCACGGTGTCACCCCTTTTGACCCTGCTACCGGCAAAAAACTCGGCAAGCCATCCAACGAATTGACCTATACAAAGGTTTTTGGAAACTGGATTTGTGACATGGCGGCGGTCGACAAACGCCTCATCGGTATTACACCAGCCATGCGTGAAGGTTCAGGCCTGGTAGAGTTTTCCAAAAAATTTCCTGACCAATATATCGATGTCGGTATCGCAGAACAACACTGTGTCACCTTGGCAGCAGGTTTGGCATGTGGTGATACAAAACCGGTTGTTGCGATTTATTCCACTTTTTTGCAGCGTGCCTACGATCAACTTATTCACGATGTCGCTATACAAAATCTACCGGTTCTTTTCGCTATTGATCGCGCCGGTATTGTCGGGGCGGATGGCGCGACCCATGCGGGTTGTTATGATTTCAGCTTTCTGCGCTGTGTACCCAACATGGTTATCATGGCGCCTGCCGATGAAAATGAATGCCGACAAATGCTTTACACCGGATTTATGCATAATGGTCCGAGTTCAGTACGTTATCCACGCGGCGCCGGACCCGGCGTCGAGGTTGAAAAAACCATGACAGCAATCGCTATCGGCAAGGTCGAGTTGCGCCGCGAAGGTGCCGGTACCGCCATTCTTGCGTTTGGAAGTATGCTGGCTGCAGCCGAAAAAGCGGCTGGGACCCTGAATGCCACGGTGATCAATATGCGGTTTGTGAAACCCCTGGATGAAGAAATGATCCTGCAACTGGCCTCAAACCATAATTTAATTGTCACAATTGAAGAAAACGCCATCGCCGGTGGCGCTGGCAGCGCAGTGAATGAGTGCCTGATCGCGCATAACATTGAGATACCCATCATTAACCTGGGTTTACCCGATGAATTTTCTGAGCATGGCACGCGAGATCAAATACTTGCAGACTATGGTCTGACAAGTGATGGTATAATCTCGAAGATTAAACATTTTGATGCAAGCCAGGATAATGAAAACAAGGCTTGCCAATATCAACCTGCCCAAGTAAATTCCTAGTCATTTAGTCAACTAATTTCATGTCCGCAATGTATACTGTAAAAATAATTACTGATTTTTCCGCTGCTCACTCGTTGCGGGGTTACCCCGGCGTATGCAGCCGCGTTCATGGGCATAACTGGAAAGTTGAAGTTGAAGTGTCAGTCAACAAACTGGATAAAATCGGTATGGGAATTGATTTCAGGGATTTAAAGAAAGCGACTAACGACCTGATCGAGGTTCTGGACCACAGGAATATTAATGACATCGAACCGTTTGATACGGTTAACCCGACAGCAGAAAACATTTCGGCATATTTTTACCGGGGCTTGTCTGAAAAACTTAACGATGAACGAACCCGGGTAAAAGCGGTCACGATATGGGAAACAGACCGCGCCTGTGTCCGCTACTCCGAGGATGGTGAATAATAATGGGTGCCACTGAAATACAAAAAAAGACTAACGTCATCGATGACGTACAAGGCAGCGAAGACACGCGCCGCATTCCAATCGACAAGGTCGGCATTAAGGACATCCGGCACCCGATAAGAGTACGAGACCGCAGCAGTGGCGAACAATCAACTATCGCCAGCTTTAATATGTATGTCGATCTACCACATAATTTTAAAGGCACACATATGTCACGCTTCATCGAGATTCTCAACAAACACGAGCGTGAGATTTCGGTAAAATCGTTCAAAGACATGTTAAAGGAAATGAACCAGCGACTGGATGCCGAGTCCGGGCATATTGAAATGTCTTTCCCCTACTTCGTCACGAAAGAGGCTCCTGTATCCAAGGTTAAAAGCCTGATGGACTACAACGTCGCATTGATTGGTAAAGTATTTAATGACAAAACTACAACCAATATCAAAGTGACTGTACCAGTGACCAGCTTATGTCCCTGCTCCAAAAAAATATCGGACTTTGGTGCACATAATCAGCGCTCACATGTTACGGTCACTGTGCGTACCCAGGAGTTCATCTGGATTGAAGATATTATCGATATCGTGGAAAAACAGGCCACTTGCGAACTTTACAGCATTTTAAAACGTCCTGACGAAAAATATGTCACGGAACGCGCCTACAATAATCCGAAATTTGTCGAAGACATGGTAAGAGATGTCGCAGTAGAACTTAACAAAGATGACCGCATAACTGCCTACGTGGTGGAAGCAGAGAACTTTGAATCCATTCATAACCATTCTGCATATGCCCTGGTCCAGAAAGACAAAACAAAAAAAATAATTACCACGGGGGACACGGGGAAAAGAAATTAACTATAACAGCCCCTCTTTGATAATCTTAACTTGTCAGTTTTTCGGTTTCATTAACATTAAAAGCTCTTCCCCGTGTCCTCCGTGCTCCCCCTGGTAAAAGGTCTTGATTTTGCTTTTCCATATTTAATATTTCTTTTTCATGCGCATGAGGTTGCCCTCGCGTTCTATTATCACCTGCCCCAGGAATGACATACCCAGTAAAACTTCTGTCGGGAAACCACCCTCAATTATCACCGCCTGTACGTTATTGATTTTTATTTCCCCGATCTTGACCACATCAAGATTGACCCCATACGCTTTGGTCATACCTGATGCTGTGGATACGATCATCTGCTTGCCGTTTAGCTTATAATCAATTCCCAGACGTTTACCCTGAACTTCATTCATCGCGATCACTGTAGCGCCGGTATCAACTAAAAATCGCATGGTATAACCGTTGATACTGCCCTGTATATGATACATACCTCTACTATCAGCATATGCCTGAACCATTTTTTCTTCTGGCACACGGAATTTTGTCCCGATCGACATTGCATTCCCTAATGCATAGGATTTTTTACGACCATTGACCTCCAGAACGGCTTTCTCGCTATCAGCATTAACCAGTTTCACACCTTCCGGACTCGTGTCACCGATAGAAAGCGTATAACGTTCATCATCAACTTTGATAACAGCCTTGCCTTTAAACAGGGCAAGCACTTGAATAGTGTCAATCGCCAAAACAGGGGCAACAAAACAACACATGATGAACAAAAAACAAATTACTTTTAATATTCTTTCGATCATACTATTCGCTTTATTCTAGGAAAGAGACATACAATGAACCCTGTACTGATATTCCGCCACATTGAATGCGAGGGTCCGGGTTATCTTGCTGATTTCCTGAACCGACAGAAGATTCCGTTTAACGTAGTCTGTATCGACCAAAACGACCCGATACCTGAGCAGATTGATAACATATCAGGTCTGGTACTGATGGGTGGCAGTATGAGTGTCAATGATGACCTGCCCTGGATTGAGCCGGAGTTAAACCTCATTAGAGATGCTGTTAAGAAAAATTTGCCGGTACTTGGCCACTGCCTTGGCGGACAACTGATTAGCAAAGCGCTTGGCGGCAGTATAAGCAAAAACCCGATCAAGGAAATCGGCTGGCACTATGTCGAGCAAATAAATAATGACCAGGCCAAAACCTGGTTAACCTCTGTACCCACCCATTTTGAAGCATTCCACTGGCATGGTGAAACATTTTCAGTGCCTGATGGTGCAACACCCATCTTGAAAAGCGAACAATGTGAAAATCAGGCCTTTTGTATTCACAACACACTGGCACTGCAATGTCACATTGAAATGACAGCTGATATGGTGGCTCAATGGGTCGGCCTTTACAGCCATGAACTGGATGAAACGGGCTCACATATTCAAACAGCAAATGAAATACTGGCTTCACTCCAGTCGCGGGTTAATGCTATGCAAGCAATAGCGGATTGTGTTTACACAAGATGGGTAGAACCCATTGTCGCCACTAAGAACAGCGAATAAAGGCAGGAAAGAATAAAACGTAGATAAATATCTTATTTACTAAGCAGACGTTGATTAACCTGGTTGTTAATCCTTGTCCATCCGTCCTGGTACAAGACTTTGCTTTGGACTTTATTGACCATCACATGGGATGTTGCACCGGCCTGTGCCTTCATCGTCAACACAACACCTAAACCGACGAGTACGGCTAGGATCAGTACTAAATCTGGCTTCCTTTTCTTGATTTTCATGTGGCTCACCTGGTTGTTTATATCTTGCAGTTGCAAGATTATTAACGTCATAGGCCTAAAAACCTTTAGCCTCGTCCTTGATAATTATCCAAATAATGACTGCTTACCGAGAAAAGCATCACAGTGAAATGTGATCTACAACACAATTCTGGAGAATAAGCTCAGCACATAATGTGACGAGGCTCACACTATCGATTATTAACCTAAAATCATCAGTTGGACGGCGTGTAGAGTGCGTTTTTTATCGTGACTGGCTAGGCGCGATGAGGCGTAATAGCAAGCTATTGCAACGATTCGCAACGACGCCAGACGCGATAAAAAACGTGCTCTACATGTCGTAGCGTGCTCACCCTTTAGATGAAGGGGGCAAAAACACAATTCTCTAATTACTCCAAAGGGTTAGCATTGATTCGAAGCGGTCAACTGATGAATTTAGGTTTAACTGAAAACCAGGGGATTTAGCAGAAAATTGGCGCTTAGAAAGGGGCCATTTTTACCTTTTTGCATGTTATAGCTTCAATGCGATCATCAAATCCATCACGTTAGTGCCCGTCGGACCTGTGCTGACCAGGGCACCGGCGATATTTAGAAAGGTTCCAGCATCCGCGTTAGCCAGAAAATCAGCCGCATACAGGCCCTCATATAAGCCAGCCTGTATCGTTTGGCCATCAACCAGCCCACCCGCATCATCACCCGGTCCATCCGAACCGTCAGTTGCGGCGACCAGCAATAACACCCCCTCAAGACCGGCCAGGTGGCATGCGGCTGCCAATGCCAGTGACTGGTTTCGCCCCCCTCTACCGGTTTTCGCGGGTAAGCGCACTGTTGTTTCCCCGCCCCAAATATAGATACCAGATTTGCCGTGACGCAATTCATCCACAAGATGTTTTGCGACTTCTTCAATATCACCCGTCACCACTTCATCATGAGAACAGACAACATAACCCAGCGCCATGGCCTCATTTTTGGCAGCCTGTTGTGCGCGTTTATTATCTGCCACAATTTGCACATTGATATATTGAAAACATGCATCATTTGCCTTTGGCATCGGCGGTGCGAAACTGATTAATTGTTGTAACCAGGCAGGCAATTCCAGTGAAGCAAGCAACTGTGATGAACCCGTATCAGCAACCAGCAAGCCGGAACCAATTACACTCATATCATCGCCTGGCACATCGGAGATTAACAGTACCTGCGTTTTACGCTCATCCAGTTCTTTCGCAAGACGACCGCCCTTGATACAGGACAGAGATTTTCTGACAGCATTCATCTGCTCTATAGTAAATCCACTGCCCAATAACCATTGATTCACTTTTTTAAAATCATCCAGCTTTACATTGGCCGGAAGCACCTCAACCAAAGATGAAGCCCCTCCAGAAATTAAAAATAATAATTCTGCGTCCAGGGGTGACTGATGAATAAACTCCAGCAAGGCTTGCCCGGCCTGCAAACTGTGCTCATCAGGCAACGGATGACCGCTGCGTATTATAGTGACACGATCAGCGTCAAAATCAGATGGAGGCTCAGTTTCCCCGTTCACATAACGCTTGCTAATAATCAGGCACTGATAATCACGCTGGCCCAATACACCAATTGCACCTGCCGCCATGGCTTCTGCAGCCTTGCCAATAGCGATGACACGAACCGGTTGTACAAATCTGAAATTTGCTAAATAATTACCTACAGCACCACGACCATTAACGGACAATAATGCTTCATTAAAAATCTGCAACAAATGGTTTTTGTGTTGTCCATCGATAGACATAACGTGACAAAAAAGACTTTTCTGTTGAATAACGATAATTTAATAGCTAACCATTATGGTCGATAATAATAATTAGACAATCGAAATCACGGCAACTCCAATATAAACGGTCAGGTTTTAACAGGATAACCCTTTAATATGAGCAGCACAGCGGCTGAAAACAAGAATAATACCTTAAAACTTGTAGGTGCGGCATCCTGTAGCGGTGCCCAGGACACACGCTGTGATATGGGGCCCACCATCATACATTCGAGTAATATAATTTCCAGACTTGAACAGGACGGTATCACGGCAGATTGGGAACAAAATCTGCACCCCCATGTGCACGGGTCTGACGCAGAGTCTATTGCCGACCTTTGCGCTCAAGTGGCAAAAACAGTCTGTAATATAACCGATAATCAAAACCGGTTTGCGGTCATTGGCGGTGACCACAGTTGCGCGATCGGCACCTGGAGCGGTGCTGCGAACGCATTGAGAAACAAGGCCCTGAATACCGCTGCCCATCATCACGGTTCACTGGGATTAATCTGGATTGATGCCCACATGGACAGCCATACACCCGAAACCAGTCCCAGCGGTGCCTATCATGGTATGCCACTGGCCTGCTTGCTGGGACATGGGCATCAGGCATTGTTGGATATCGGTTATATCGGCACAAAATTACAGCCTGAGCATGTATGCTTGATAGGCGTGCGCAGCTACGAATCTGCAGAAGCCTCATTATTAAAACAAGCAGGTGTGCGGGTATTTTTTATGGACGAGATAAGGCAACGGGGACTCAAGGCGGTCATCAATGATGCACTGGATATCGTCGACAACACAGACGGCTTTGGTGTCTCTATTGACCTGGATGCCATCGATCCTGTCGATGCACCCGGTGTGGGGTCGCCCACACAGGGCGGAATAATGGCCGAACAACTTTTAAATGAGCTGCCACAGCTAAAAACCAGAAAAAACTTTATCGGTACTGAAATAACGGAATTTAATCCTTTCCGGGATGTAAATGACAAAACAGCCAACCTGGTCGTAGACCTTGTTTGTGCACTTGCATAAGAATTTCACTTTATGAACAAAACCATCGACCTGGAAGATAAATACTGTGCACAAAACTACAAACCATTGCCGGTTGTTCTGGTAAAGGGTGAAGGTGTTTATGTTTGGGATGACCAGGGCAACCAATATCTGGACATGATGAGCGCCTATTCTGCAGTCAGTCACGGTCACTGCCATCCGAGGCTCATCAAGGCACTAAATACACAGGCAAAAGAACTGAACATTGTCTCGCGCGCATTCTACACAGACAAACTGGCTCCCTTTCTGGAAAAAATTTGCCAACTCACCGGTCAGGACCAGGCCCTGCCAATGAATACCGGCGCAGAAGCAGTCGAAACCGCGCTTAAAGCTGCACGTAAATGGGCTTATCAAATCAAGGGGGTTCAGACTGACCAGGCAGAAATTATTGCCTGCAATAATAATTTTCATGG